>DATGIR010000159.1:0-3548 GCA_035295605.1 Fimbriimonadaceae bacterium
CGGGTTCGGACAGTGGCTCAATTTGGTGTTCCCATCAACCTACATAAACGGACAGGCGACCAGCCTTCTTGGATGGCATTAGAGACTCGAATGAAGACCTTCAAACCCGCCCTGCTCCTGGCTACCCTGGTTTCGTTCGCATCCATCGCCGGCGCCCAGCTCGACCCCCTGCACCATGATCCGGCCCGGGAAGCCGCCGCAGCGGCGGCGAGCAAGAAGGGAACCGAGATCAATAAGCTGCTCCTCAAAGCCGAGGACCTCATGCTGGACGGAAAGTTCGACGAGGCCGAGCGAAAGTGCCGGCAGGCGATCAACCTCTACTCGGACATGATCGACCAAGCGCGCCACATGGCCGCCCCCTACTTGGGCGAAATCCTCTTCGAACAGGGCAACTACGCCGACGCCCTAACCGTGCTCGGTTCGTACGCGGACCCGGGCAGCGGGCGTGCGCCGATCGGCGTTGAGGCGTCCCGCGCCCTATGCCTTTTCAACCAGGGGAACCTGGACGCCGCCGCCGCGACCCTCCGAGCCGCGTTGTCACGCGATCCGGATTATCTCTCGACCCGAATGGGCCTCGACGCACCGGATTTGACTGTCGGCGACGCCGACACGGTGGCAGCGGTTTGCCACATCATCCGAGGGACCCAGGCCTCGTCGAACCACCGCATGGCCGTTCACCGCCTCGAAGAGCTTCGGGCTGCAAAGAAGAGCATCCCGGCCAATCTGGGCGTCGATTACCTGATCGGCGACGCGGAGTTTTGGCTCTCCGACTACAAGGCGGCGGTCGACTCCTGGAAACCGATTGAGAAGAGCGACGCCACCTTCCTTAAGGCGAAGATAGCTGTGAGCTACCGCATCGCCGTCGACCGGGCCGCGAAGTCGTCGGCCAACGGCGCGCAGTCCCAGAAACACGACTAGAGGCAGGGAGGGCCCCTAAAGCGCCCGCAACCCTACTTCCCCGGGTTCCGCGCCAAGACCACCCGCCGCACGAACTCCCAGAACGGCCGCTGCTTGGCCGGCTTCTTCGCAACCTGTTCTCCGACCGTTTTAAGCGCCCAGCGCCGCGCGGTGGGCTTCAGGTGCGACTTCGAGACCAGGAGGCTGCCGGCATACTGCCCTCCCTGCCCCAAGTTCCGATCGACGAACGCCCGTTCCCTGCTATCGATGTCGCTCGCGGAGTGCTTGCCGTGAAACACCCCCTGATACTCCCTCCACCCGGCGTCGAAGCTGCGCGTCAGCCCGCCGGGCGCGAGAGCCCAGTAGTTCTGGGCCGGAAGCCCGCGCTCACCCGGCGGGGCGGCGATGGAAGCCCGCTCGAGCGTCCTAAGCGCGAGCGGCCTTGGGAACGCTCCGTAACCAACCGCCTCGACGATAACGAACTGGCAAACCATTCGGTGGGGAGGCGTGCCGTGCCGAACCTGCCCGACGAGCCACTTCCGGTCCGCCTCGGACATGTGCTTGGTCGCGTGAAACTTCTTCCGAAGCGCCTCCTCACGACGGTCGAAGTCGCTCCAAATCGGCTTCTGCGCCAACATCGCCACCGCCACCCAAACCACGGCCTAGTGTAGTCGACGCCCTATGCGCCCTCCGGTTCTCCCGGCCCCTATTGGATAAGCCAATTCGACAAGTCGACAGACGCCGCCCAGCGAAACACCAGCGTCGGCCCCGTCTGCACGTACGCGATCCGCGCCTGGACCGCACCGCCCGGCCCGACGTACCTGCTCAGGCTTCCGCCCGGCGTGACCGTAACCGATAGGTTCGAGGTTCCAATCGCACGCGTGTCGAGCACGTCGTACGTACCGGTCGAGTAGTTCCAAAGCGAAACGCTCTGAGCGATCCCAGGCGTGTTCATTTTGGCGGTCACCGTGAAGCTGAAAGACGTCGGCGAAGTAACCGTCGTCGTTCCGGACACCACCAACTGAATCGGCGCCTCGCTCGGGTTCAGCGTCGGCCCCGTCAGGGCGTTCAAGGTGTTCCCGTCGGCGAAGAACAGGCTGGAGAGTCCGCCCCCGCTCAGAACCCCGCGGAACAGGGAGAACGTGCTCGGCAGCACCACTCCGGGCGATACCACGTTCACCGGCTGCGCGGCCGAGGGAATGCCGTTAGCGACGACGTAGAGCTTGCTCGGCCCGATCTCGATCCCCGAGGGTACGTCGAACAGCGTCGATACCGGCGTCGAGCCGGTGGCAACCGCCATCGTGCTGTGGTCGTGGGTTCGGCAGTAGAACACGTGCCCGGTCGCGTTGTTCTGAATCCGGACCAGCGGGTAGTTCGTCGCCGTGAGCTCCTGAAACCCGGAGCTATGCGCCTGGCTCAACCCGTTGAATTGGGTTCCCGAAATCGGGTTGTTGATACTCCACGCGTGAATCGTTCCCGCGACCGTCGACACCGTCGGTTGCCACGAAGGGTCGTAGGTCCCGTCTGGCGTGTAGGCGAACATCTGGTCGCCGGCCGCGTCCGTGTCGCCGCGATGCGTGCTCAAAACTTGCCCCGTGGGCAACAGGAGCAGGCACTGGCGAGATGGCTCGGTGCCGGCCATGTTTGGGGCGGACGCCACTTGATAGATCGAGGCGCCGTCATATTCGAACGACCACCCGTTGTCCGGGTAGACGCCCCTCGGATAGGCGGCGAGGCTCATTAAGACATGTCCGTTGGGCAAGAGGGCCGCAGAGCCGCCGCTTCCGCCGACCGTCACACCGTTCACGGGTTGAGAGTCGGGGCCGACCGTCCACGTTCCACTTGACGGATCGTAAACGCACGAGTGCGTGTTGGTGCCCATCTGGAACACCTTCCCGTTTGGAAGCAGCATGGCCGGGCCGAACTCGGCCGCCGAACCGTCATACAAGTTCACCGGGAGCGGTGGTGTCTCTTTCCACGAGTTGCCGGCAATGTTGTAAACCTGACAGCCGGGAGCGTCTCTGCACTGGACGTCCAGTAGGGTTCCATTCGGTAATAGCGTCCACGTGTCCCACTCGGAATTGGTCCATTTCCCGCTGGCCCCTGCCGACCAGGTGAGGCTGACGGGATCCAGCAAGGCGGTCATGCCGGATTGCGCTTGAGTTCCGAAGAAGCGGCCATCAGGAAGGACGGCTCCCTCCGTCCAGTTAATCCACGTCCAGCCGAGTGGGGCCGGGAGGTCCGTCCACACATCGGCGATGGGGTCGTAGGTCTCGCACTTATTCGTCGAAGTATTTCCGATGTTCTCGCCGCCGTAGGCGAGCACGTGGCCGTCCGCCAGCACGTCGATTGGACACCTGCCGTGCTGGTAGAGCATCGATGCGACCTTGACCCAGGTTCCGTTCACGTAGCTGCCGTTAATGTCCGGAATCAGCTTCCAAACGAACTGCTCGATCGGCATGGGAGGCATCCATACGTTCCCAAGTGGCGTTGAAGGGCCGGGCAGGGCGCTCTGCCCGACGAGAACGGAGCCGTCCGTTAGCAGTTGCATCTGCACGGCCTTGAACGGCGGCTGATTCACCAGCGGAGTCCAGTAGCCGCCGGGCAGAGTGTGCCCGCCATGCCCCGCTCCGGCTCCCGCCGCCAGTATC
>DATGIR010000160.1:0-7263 GCA_035295605.1 Fimbriimonadaceae bacterium
CGAGCGGTTCGCGACCGCCGAGAGGTTCAGTGGGTTGCCCGCGTACGTGAGCTTGTCCAGGTTCACCCAGGCGATATCCGGGAACTCGACCGCCAGCAGGTTCAGAAACGCGGAACCAATAAAGCCGGCGCCGCCGGTCACGAGCACGGTGCTCGGTCCGTCGGATGGCGGCTGGGCCCAGCTTCGAGTCATGTCGGTGCTCCTAGTCGTTGAGGCGGGTGGCGAGGCGGCCGAAGCCGGAGGGCCCGGCGTAAACGGCCTGGGGGCCGAGAATCTCCTCGATGCGCAGAAGTTGGTTGTACTTCGCCACCCGGTCCGTCCGGTTCGGAGCGCCGGTCTTGATCTGGCCGCAGTTGGTGGCCACCGCGAGGTCGGCGATCGTGGTGTCCTCGGTCTCGCCGGAGCGGTGGCTCATCACGCTCGTGTAGCCGGCCCGCTTGGCCATCTCGACCGCGGCGAGGGTCTCGGTGAGGGTGCCGATCTGGTTCACCTTCACCAGGATCGAGTTAGCGACGCCCATTTGGATGCCCCGCCGAAGCCGTTCGACGTTGGTGACGAACAGGTCGTCCCCCACGAGCTGGACCTTCCCGCCCAGGGCGTCCGTCAGCGCCTTCCAGGTATCCCAGTCGTCTTCGGAAACGCCGTCTTCGATGCTGATGATCGGATACTTCTCGGCGAGGTGGACCAGATACTCCACCTGCTGGGCGCCGCTCCGCTCGCGCACCGCCCCCGCCTTGTACTTGTACTTCCCGCCCTCGAAGAACTCGGTGGCGGCGGCGTCGATGCCGAGCCAGACCTCCTTCCCCGGCGTGTAGCCGGCCTTCTGGATCGCCTCGATGATGTAGTCGAAAGCGAGGTCTTGGGTTTCGAGGTTCGGGGCGAAGCCGCCTTCGTCGCCGACGCCGGTGTTCAGCCCCTTCCCCTTGAGCACGCCCTTGAGGGTGTGGAACACCTCGGCTCCCACCTGAAGGGCGTGGGAGAAGCTCTTGGCCCCCACCGGCAGCACCATGAACTCCTGGAAGTCGACGTTGGAGTCCGCGTGCTGGCCGCCGTTGAGGATGTTCATCATGGGCACCGGCAGAGTGCAGGCGCTGACGCCGCCCACGTACCGGTAGAGCGGCAACCGCGCCAGGGCCGCCGCCGACTTGGCGAGGGCGAGGCTCACGCCGAGAATCGCGTTCGCCCCCAGCTTGGCCTTGTTGGGGGTGCCGTCCAGCTCCATGAGCAGGTTGTCGATGGCGATCTGGTCGGTCGCGTCCCGCTCGATCAGCGCGGGAGCGATGATATCGTTGACGTTGCCGACCGCCTTCGTCACGCCTTTGCCGCCGTAGCGCTTCTTGTCGCCGTCGCGAAGCTCGACCGCCTCGAACTGCCCGGTGCTGGCGCCGCTGGGGATCGCGGCACGGCCGAAGGCGCCGCCATCGAGGAGAACGTCTACTTCTAGGGTTGGGTTACCGCGGCTGTCAAGGATTTCTCGTGCGGTTACGTCGACGATGATCGGCATCTTCGGAAAGGATACCGGAGGTAACTTTAAGCCACCGCATGGCGCTCTCCCTCACGCGCGAGAACTTCTTCTGGCACAAGCTCCACTCCCTCACCGGCGTCGTTCCGGTGGGTTATTACATGGTTCAGCACCTGGTGCTGAACGCGTTCTCGCTTTCCGGGCCGGATAGGTTCAACGGCGTCATCGACTTCTTCGACAGCCTGCCGAAGGGGCTCCTGCTCGTGATCGAGATCGGGCTGATCTGGGTTCCCCTCGCCTTTCACGCCGCGTACGGCATCTTCATCGTGGAGCGCGCCAAGCTCAACTATTTCGACTCGCCGTACAAGTGGTCGCAGAACCGAATGTTCACGCTCCAGCGTTTCAGCGGCTTGTTCCTGGTCATCTTCCTCATCTATCACACGCTGGAGAACACCGGCGCGAAGTACTACAAGGGCGATTCGAACATCGTGAAGTTCGACGCCTGGCACGAGCAACTCACGAGCCATGCCTACCTGTGGCTGGTTTTCTACCTGCTGGGCGTGCTGGCCGCCTCGTACCACCTTTGCTACGGGCTGTGGAACTTCTGCATCAGGTGGGGCATCACTGTCTCCGAGGCGGCCCAGGCCCGGATTCAGAAGTTCTCGTTGGCGGCGTTCATCGTGATCACGCTGCTCGGCTGGGGTGCTCTGGCGGGATTCCTGCGATCACCGGCATCGACCAACGATTCGGTGGCTGCCCTCAGCAATCGTGCCACGGCCCTCCCCCATCGTGCCACGGCTCAGCGAGCCGTGTCCGGCGCGCCGGGCGTTACCGGCGCCTACCCACACCCTTGCCAATCCGGCGCCGCGACTTCCTTCCACCGCTCCACGATCGCCTCGATTTCGGTCGCCTTCAACGCGCCGTGCGAGGCGGCGACCACGTTCTGAGCGAAGCGCTCCGGCTTGCCGGTGCCGACGATGGCCACGCAGACCCCGGGCTGACCCAACGTGAACCGCAGCGCGTGGGCCACCGCCTCGTCCGTCGGCAGCTTCAGGAACTCGTAATCCAGCTTCTTGAGCCGCTCCCAGTAATCGCGGTGGTAGCCGTTCTTGGGCTCCTCGTCGCCCCAGCGCCAGGCCACGTTGGCCACCGGCCGCTTGGCGATGACGCCGATGCCGGCTTCTCGCGCCTTGGGTAGGCCGAGGTCGAGAATCTGCTGATCGGCCACGTTGATGGAGGTCTGCAGAGAATCGAAGATGCCGGACTCGGCTGCCCAGGCCGCCTCCTCGCGGTCGCCGCTGTAGCCGACGTAGCGGGTCTTCCCCGCCGCCTTGGCATCCTGGAGAACCTCGATGGCGGTTCCCTCCTTCAGGATCTCCAGGCTGCACGAGTGGAGCTGGAGGAGGTCGAGCCGGTCCGTTCGCAGCGCCTTGAGCGAGTGCTCGATGCTCTCGCGCAGCAGCTTGGAACTCCAATCCGGGTCGGTCGAGCCCGGAAAGCCGTGGCCCATCTTGGTGAAAAGGAAGTAGTCGTTGCGGCGGTGGCCGACGGCGTTGCCGATCTTCTCCTCGGAGTTCCGGTAGCACTCGCCGGTGTCGATGACGTTGAGCCCGCCATCCAGGGCTGTGTTGAGGAGCTTGTTAACCTGGCTCTGCTCGACGTCCTCGAACCCGATCTCGGAGCCCCCGAAGCCGAGCACGGAGACGCGCATGTCCGTCTTTCCGAATTGGCGAAGCTCCATGCTCTCTTGCAAGGTGTGCCGGGCCACGACCTTACGACCTTACGACCCTACGACCCTACAGCCCTAATCCTTGAAGCCGGGTAAGCGTCTACCCTTGTAGTAGCCGTCGGGCGTGGCGCAGTGGCGCAGGACGTACGGCTCTCCTCCGACCTGCTTGTTGAGCTGGATCTCGGGCAACACCGCGAAGTAGTGCGTGCGCCGCAGGGCGGTTCGCTGGTGGCTATGACGTCTTTTTGGGAGTGGCATGCTACTTCTTCTCGCGGTGCAGGGTGTGCTTCCGAAGCCGTGGGTTGTACTTCATCAGCTCGAGGCGCTCGGTGGTGTTGCGTTTGTTCTTCGTCGTGGTGTAGTAGTTCTTGCCGTCCTCGGTGCACACCACACGAATGATTTCTCTGTTTTCAGCTTTCTTGGCCATACCGGGTGCCTCAACCGCGCGCAGGCGCTACGCGGGACCT
Organism: Fimbriimonadaceae bacterium; assembly: GCA_035295605.1. GTDB lineage: Bacteria > Armatimonadota > Fimbriimonadia > Fimbriimonadales > Fimbriimonadaceae > DAIDHV01. The sequence continues at coordinate 3,659 of DATGIR010000160.1, forward strand.
ACCATTATGATCGGTCGACGGCGCTTTCCGCAACCCGACCGGTTTCTCTAAAAGTGCTCCCCCGAGTCCCAGGCCGTCGTCTCCCAGTTGTCCTTAACGTCCGGCACCGGAACCCAGGAGGGCAGAACGAAGAACAGGTCGCGCGCGAGGGAGACCACATAGGGCTCGTACAGGTCCCTGCGTTCGACGATGCGGGGCTTGCCCGCCGGGTCGAGCGGTATGCCGGCGGCGGCGAGGGAGGCTTTGAGCCGGTCCCAGTCACCCGGCGAGTATCGGAGCATCGGGGCGTCGGTCGGCGGTAAATCGAAGAGGTAGGCCAGGTCGACCACGACGTGGCGGGCCATGGCGAATGTCGCCTGCGCCTGAAAGATCAAGCGCTGCTCCCACGGGTACTCCCCCTCGAAGCCGCCGTCGATGATCGCGCATGTATCGAGAATGGCGGTTAGGGCTGAGAGCCACGACTGTTCGTCGTGCTGCGAGCGGTAGTACGCCATGATCGGATAGCTCAGGAAAGTCTCGAGCTGCTGGGCGGACCAGACTTCCCACTCCTTGAGGAGTACGATCAACTCCTCCATCGCGCCGGCCGCCGCGTGGCGGCGAAGCAGCTCGCCCGCGGAAGGGTTCGAGCCGGCTTTCGAGTCGAGCAACACGATCAGGTTCTCGCGCCGGGAGAAGGCCTGGTAAAGCACCGGGAGGTAGCTGATCACGATCGCCAAGAAGCCGAATCCCGACCCTGCCTCGATCACCGCGAGGGTGCGGCCGATGCCGTGGACCGGAACGACGTCGCCGAGGCCGAGGGTGAGGAATGTGGTGCCGCTAAAGTAGAACGCGTTCGCGATATCCGGTTGGCCGGCCGGGCCGTCGAGGCTGCCGGCGCCGTAGTGGATAAGTCCGAAGCCGAAGATCATGAGCGCAGCCCAACTGACCATCAGCAGCAGCAACGACAGGGGGCCGAACGCGCCGAGAACGGCAACGCGACGCGGGCCGTCCCGCATCATCTTGACCACGATCGCCCAGCCCCGCCAGGCAATCTCGTAGAAGAACGGCGTCAAGCGAAGGCGGCGCCGCACGGTCTTGGGCATCACGATCGTCTCGAACGTGTCGATCAGCACGCCGAGCACGATCACGACGCCGAGAACCAGCAAGACGACTTCCACGCCCCATTGTTGCCCATGGGAAGCGGGAGCGCGGGTGCCTTCACCCGGGAAGGCTAAGCGTCCCTAAGTCGTCGATTTTGAAGCCATGCGTTGTATATTGGTGTCCGAGGGGATCCTATGAGGGACCGTGGGTTCACGCTCATCGAGCTGCTCGTCGTGATCGCGATCATCGCGATTCTCGCCGCCATCCTGTTTCCGGTTTATGCTCAGGCGAAGCTGGCCGCCAAGAAGGCGTCCTCGCTCTCCAACGTCAAGCAGATCGCGCTGGGGGAGATTCTGTACCAGAGCGACGCGGACGATAACTTCGTTCTGAGCACCCAGGATTACGCCGACAGCAGCTGCCCCTACGCCGGCTTGTGCCTGGACAACCTGAGCCAGCCGACCCTGAGCTGGCCCGCGCTCCTGATCCCCTACATCAACACGCTCGGGATCTATGTCGACCCCGGAACCGGCGACCCGCAAGGAATCTTCGCCTCCTCGGGCGCGAACGCCATTGTCCAGAACTGGAACAACGACGCGCAGTTCGGCTACAACTACCAATTCCTCTCGCCACTGGTGCAGGACGGGAACGACGGCGACCATGCGACCGGGCATATCCGGGGGTTGGCCAGGTCTGGTTCGTCGGGCGCCCACCCGGCGGAAACCGTGATGTTCTGCACCGCGCAGGGCTATGCCTCGTCCACGAGCGCGGCGTACCAGTTCTTGACCCCCGACGTCGATTGGGCAAGTCCGCCCGGCGCGTTGCAATACACGCTGCCCGCGCTCGACCGAGTCGTCATCACCTCGGCCGGCTGCTACTGGGGAACGGCGCCGATGTGGACGTGCGGGTGGGTTGCCAATACCCCTCCAGGATTCGGCGGACCGATCACGGCGACGGTTCGGGTGCTCAAGCCCTACGCCGGCGGCAATTTCGCTTGGGTCGATGGCCATGCGAAGGCGATGAGCGCCGGAGCCGCGGCGGCGGGCACCGACTTCGCGACGTCGACGCCCGCCGACGGCCCGACCGTGTTCGGCACCACGGGCGCGGTGATCACGGACGTGTCGAAGTATCTCTGGACCCTCGACGGAACGCTTCAGGACATCCAATGAGGGTGCTCCTCGTGCTCGCGCTGTTTGCAGCGGGTTGCGGGCGCGAACCCACCCGCGATCCAAACGTCGACGCGAACGGCCCGGTTGTCAATCCGTCGGCGCCGGGTGCGAAGGCGGGCGCGAAGAGCGCGGCGCCGATGGGCACGGTTTACTCGGCGCCGCCCGGCGCCAAGACCGGCATCCCCAAGTAGGGTCTCCTCTCCCCCCGGGAGAGGTCCGCGAAGCGGGGTGAGGGCGCCTACCGCCCCTCGATCAACACATGCACGGTCGTCTTCTTCCCGCCCGCGTCCGTAAGCGACGACTTCAGCTCCAGCCTCCGCAGCACCCCCGTCTCCGCATCGACCTCCAGCGGAATCGCCATCGCCATTTGAAGCGAGGGCGGCGGCTCGATCAGCGACATTTCGAGCCGGGCCAACCTTCGCCCGTGCTCCTCGCGCACGCTCACTAGCTTGAGCCCCACCACCTGCCGGGCGCCACCGAGCTCCGACTTCCCCTGCCACGAATCGCCGACCTTCACCGGGTTCGGCGGGAACGTGACCGCGTTCAGCGCCTCGAGGCCGCCGATCATGAGAGCGGCGGTGGCCCGGATCGCGTCGGACGAGAGGATTCGCCCGGCGCCGTCGACGGTTTGGGTGACCACCTGCTGCTTAAGAAACCGCTCCGCCTGGGGGATCCCTTCCGTGGTGGCGCCCAGCGACACCGAGTTGAACTTGGTGACGACGGTGTAGACGCCCTTATCGAGCCCGGTCGCCGTGACCGTCTTCTCGACCTTGATCGGCGCACCCGTACCCGCGCCCAGGGTGGTTTCGATGGCGTAGCGGTAGGCCCTGTTGAGCGGCGGCTTGAACTGGAGCAGGATGCCCGCGTCGGCTTGGTTGGTCGTGAAGAGGAGGAGGGCGACAAGCGAACTCATTCCGACATCAGTCTAGTCCCACTCACCGCTCACCACTCACCACTCACCACTCACCACTCACCACTCACCACTAACAAAGGAAAACTGAGCAAGTACACTCGGTTTCCTCGCGCCCGGATGGTGAAATGGTAGACACAGGGGACTTAAAATCCCTTGCTCGGAAGAGCGTGTGGGTTCGAGTCCCACTCTGGGCACCAAACCGGCGATTTACATTGTTGTCAAGAAGTACGCGCACTACTGAGCCAGTTCAAGCCCGAACGTTTGACGGGCCTGATTTTGCTCCCAGTGGATGACTGCTTCGGCATGCTCCCGGGGAACATTCGGCCATCCGTCTAAGAATTCCTCGATGTGCCCGCCCTCATCCAGGGTGTCAATGAGCGCTTGGACCGGCACCCGCGTGCCCTTGAACCGGACTGCGCCGCTTAGGGTTTCGGGATTGGCTACGA
>DATGIR010000161.1:0-3223 GCA_035295605.1 Fimbriimonadaceae bacterium
GCTGGTTCGAATCCAGTCATCCCGACCAATTTCCCCCCGGCTCCTGAATTCCGCGACCGGCCTCCATACTCGGCAACGTGGATGTTCGAAACCTCTCTACCGAGATCAAGTGGGGCGTGCCTCACCGGTGAGTGAAACGCCGGCAGCGGCCGCCTGGCCCCGTACCCACCGATACCTGCTCTTCGGCAGCTTTGGACTGGGCAACACCTTCGGCTGCGTCCTGTTCGTCATGATCGCGGTGCCGGCGCTTGGCGTTTACATTGGCCCCACGCCGGCGCAAGCACTTCGAGAAAACGCCTTCTGGCTCGTGCCCTTCTGCACCGGGTGCTTCCTCTGGTGCGTCTACCTAGTCCTGCTCTATCGGAACGGCGGTCTGACTTTCGAAGCGGATTCGGTCGTGTTCACGGATTCGCTCGGCCGTCGCCACGAGTTCGCAAATTCCGAGCTCAGAGCCGTCTTCGGCTCGAGCGGCTACCCGACGTACTCCTCTTGCTCCGTAGGCGCGAAGGAGGGCCACCTATATCGCCTCAGCCGAGCCCTCGTCGAATACGACGAAATTCGCCGCGAGCTGCGGCGGCGAACCGGTCAGGAGTAAACGGGAACCTAGCGGCCGCCGCCGGCGGCCGGCTTCGCGAACTCGAACTTTGCGCCCTTCATATCCTCGAGCTTCTTCTTTTGGTCGTCGGTCAGCATCGCGGCGAGGTCGGTTTTGTACGTGTCCTGAAGCTTCTTCATATCCGGAGCGATGGACGCGAAGTCACCGCCCGCAGAACTGATCAGGTCTCCAATCTTCTTGCCTTGGTCCATCTGCCGTGCATTGACCTTGCTCTTCTGGTCGTCGGAAAGCCCGAGATCCTTTGCGAAGTCCTCCCGCACCATGACGGTCGCGCCCGCGAACTGAACGAACAGTTCCTTGACCCGCTTGCCCTGGTCGGCGGTCAGACCCTTCAGGAGCTCGGCGTCGGTCTTCGTCATGATGTTCGAGATCGCGACGTTGAGCTTGCCGAAGTCGCCCCCGGCGTCCTGGAAGGCCGCGCCCATCTCTTCCCCCATCTTCCCGAGGAGGTCTTCCACCTTCTTGGAGTCGTCGGCCGAGAGCTTGGCCTCCTTTTGCACTTCCGGGAACGTGGCCAGCGACGTCATGAACGCGCCCGCCATCGGGCTCGGCCGGTGGAAGAAATCGGGTTGCTGAGCACCGGCGAGCGAGGCAGCGAACAGAACGGCGAGAGCGGAGGGGATGCGTGCGAACATGGTTGACCTTCTCGGCAGGGTCGGGGCGCCCCTGCACCAGTCGCCAGTCTAGCGCAGCGGCGGTAGCCGTTAGCCGCGTTTGCGGACTTCCGCCGTACAATCGAGCGGAAAAGGAGCCGCCATGGAGTCCGAGTTACTCTACACCTACCATTCAGCCCAACGAGCCCTTCAGGAACAGTTCGACAGCGTTCGACTGGCCGATCGCGTGGTGGAGCGCAGCTTCCAGCGCGAGCTCGACGACTACGACAAACGCTTCATCGAGTCGCAAGGGTTCTTCTTCCTCGCGACGGTGGATCCGGGCGGAGAGCCGTTTTGCAACTTCCGGGCCGGCAACCCCGGCTTCGTCACGGTTGTCACGCCGACCTGCCTCGAGTGGCCCGAGTTCAATGGAAACGGAATGTATCTGACCCTCGGCAACCTCGCGGCGAATTCGCGCGTCCATCTGCTCTTCATCGATTTCGAGCGGCAGGAGCGCTTCCGGGTCGCCGGAAGGGCGAGCGTTCACACGGACGCGGAGGCGGTCGACCCGTACTTCGAAGCTCAGGCGGTGGTGCGGGTCGCGGTGGAGAAGGCGTTTCCAAATTGCAAGCGGTACATCCCCAAGATGCAGCTCGTCGAACCCTCGCGCCACATTCCCAAGAGCGGAACCCAGACTCCGGCGGCCTATTGGAAGCGGATGGACCGATACGGCGACGTCCTACCTGCCGGAGATCCCGCGGCCGATCCGTCAGTTCCTGACTGAGGATGGAGGTTGGAGGGTGGAGGATCGAGGATGGAGGCTAGGGTTTCGAAAGCACGGCGTGGATGGCTGAGAGGAGGGATGCCTTCCCCTTCGCGTCTTGGTTAAGGGACCAAATCATCACCCCGGCCAGCCCCTGATCGATCACGAATTGCGTCTTCGCCTGAATGGTCGGGATGCCGTTGTACCAAATCGTCTTTCCTTCCTGGTCGAGTTGCTCGGCGCCGGGAAACTTCGCGACGATGTCGGCGTACGTGTAGCCGTCCTTGGTGAACGCGTCGCCGAAGCCGTAACCGTAAAAGGGCACGCCGAGAACGAGCTTCTCTTTCGGGACTTCGCGGCCAATCCAATACGCGACGTTCGCTTTGGCAAGCTCGATGGAGGAGTGTTGCCCGGGCCGTTGCGGGCTCCAGGGGCCGGTGGCATCGTAGGCCATGACGTTCACTAAATCGAAGCAGGCGAGGGCTTCCTTGGTGATCTGCGGCCCGCCGTACCCGACCGAAACCGCGGCGGTGAGGAGCTTGCCTTTCGGTTTCAGGGAGCCGGATAGGTCCGCGACAAACGCGGCGTAGTCCTTGTTGATCGCCGGCCCCTCCAGGTCGACGTCCAAGCCGTCCAGCTTATGGTCTTCGATGCACTTGGCGAGGCTTGCGACAAAAGGGGCACGCTTCGCATCGGCGAGGAGCGCGGCGTAGCGCTCTCTCATCGCCTTGTTCTCGGAGGCGAATCCGCCGCCGATCGAGAGCTCAATCTTCACGCCCTTCTTGTGCGCAGCCTCCACAAGCTTGTCGAGGTGAGGCGTCAGCTCCAAGGCGCCGGTATCGTCCGACGGGTTTGCGAAGGCAACCGCAAGGTGGGTGACCTTGTCGTAGTCGACTTGGCTGACAACGTCCGGCGTGTCGTCGCCGTCCTGCACGTAGCCGAGAACGACCTTGCCCGGATCGGCGTGCGCCGCTGGTCCGAGCGCAAATGCGGCCATGAGCGCGACCATTGAAGCCCAAGTTACCGTGCGGTATAATCCGCAGGCTACGTTAGAGGTAGCCGCGCTGAGCGAGACCGCAGAATGAAACGCACTTTCCAACCGAACAATCGAAAACGGAGCAAGACCCACGGGTTTCGCGTCCGGATGCGCACGACCGACGGGCAGAACGTTCTCAAGCGTCGCCGCCTCAAAGGGCGCTACAAGCTCTCAGCCTGAACGGACCGAACAAAAGTAGATTTGAGGCGATCTTC
>DATGIR010000162.1:0-20808 GCA_035295605.1 Fimbriimonadaceae bacterium
TCCGGCGAAAAGCCGATCGTCCTTGTCCAAGGGGACCACGGCTCCAAGCTTGGCCTTGACCAGAACTCGCTCCCCAAGACCGACATTCCGGAGTGCATGTCGAACCTCATGGCCTACGAAGTCCCCGACGCGGTTAGGGCAAAGCTCTATCCCGAGATCACGCCCGTCAACTCGTTCCGAATCATCCTCTCGACTCTGTTTGGGGCGAAGCTGCCGAACGAACCTGACCGGAGTTGGTACTCGACCTTCGACCGCCCGTTCGACTTCATGGAAGTAACCGACCGGCTGAAGTAGACCCCACCACTCATAATGAGCCGTGCTTGGCGCGGCCATCCTTCTTCTTCTGGCCGACTGGGAGCCGGGCCAGGCCCTCGAGCGCACCGCGTTTCAGACCGCCGACCCCTACTCGGCACGGGTGAATACCCGTGCCGACGTCGCGATCGTCTACGGCTTCGACCGTGACTTGCCGAGCCGCGTGAAGAGCTGGAAGGATCGCGGCTACCGCGTCCACTTCATGACCGGCGTGGCCTGGGGCAACTACCAAGACTATCTTTACGGTCGCTGGGACGGCGTCAACCACGAGGACGAGGTTCAAACCCAGCTCGACGGGGCTAAGATCGGCCACGGAGGCGACGTGTACTACATGTCGCCCGGTGCCACCTACGGCAAATACCTTTGCGTCGGGGTTAAAAAGGCCATCGACGCCGGGGTCGACGCGATCCATCTCGAGGAGCCTGAGTTCTGGGCCCGCGGAGGGTATGCGCCCGGCTTCAAGCGGGAGTGGGAGGCGTACTACCACGAGCCCTGGCAAGCGCCGGATAGCTCCCCGGACGCGCGCTGGCGCGCCTCCAAGCTGATGTACTTTCTCTACCGGCGCGCGCTCGGGCACGTGTTCGACTATGTGAAGGCGTACGACGCCGCCCACCACGCCAACATACGCTGCTACGTACCGACCCACAGCCTCCTAAACTACGCCCACTGGCATATCGTGAGCCCGGAGTCGAGTCTCGCCCGCATCGAAGGGTGCGACGGCTACATCGCTCAGGTCTGGACGGGAACCGCACGCACTCCGAACGTCTTTCGCGGCATCACCCGGGAGCGCACGTTCGACACCGCGTTTCTCGAGTACGGGGCGATGCAGAACATCGTGCGGGCGACCGGCCGGCGGGTTTGGTATCTGGCCGACCCGATTGAGGACGACCCGAACCACGACTGGGGCGACTACCGCCGAAACTACGAGGCGTGCGTGACCGCCTCCCTCCTGCAGCCGGAGGTTTGGCGCTACGAGGTCGTTCCCTGGCCAAACCGGGTGTTCTACGACAAGTATCCGGCAGTCGGCAACCCGAAGCAGCGGGTCGGCATCCCCGCCGAGTACGGCAGCGAGCTTCAGATCGTCTTCAACGCGCTCAAGGACATGAACCAGCCCCACGTAAGCTGGGACTCGGGGACGCGTGGGATTGGGGTCGTAATCGGCGACTCGCTCATGTTTCAGCGCGGCAATCCGAGCGCGAGCGACGGCGACATGAGCCACATCTACGGCCTCGCACTACCGCTCTTGGAGCGTGGAATACCGATCGAGCCGGTTCAGCTCGAGAGTGTCGTGCTTCCCGGCTACCTCAACCACGTCAGGACCCTGCTGATGACCTATGAAGGGATGAAACCGTTGTCACCCGAGGTCCACGACGCTCTTGCCAAGTGGGTGCGCGGCGGCGGCCGGCTCTTCTTCGTGGACGACGACGGCGACCCGTACAACGCGGTGCGAGAGTGGTGGAACACCGGCGCACTTAGCTACAAATCGCCCCGCCAGGACCTCTTCGCCCGGCTCGGCCTGACCGGACGGGAAGGCGTGCAGCCGGTTGGTAGCGGGTTCGTCGACTGGATTCGCCAGAGCCCGTCCGCGCTCGCCCGCGACAGGTTTGGCGACGAAACTCTGGTTCGGGCGCTGCGCAATGCCGGCGCCGGCCCTGAAGAGCGGAGCGCGATCGTGCTCTACCGTGGGCCCTACGTGATCGCGGCGGGGATGGAGGGCACGCACCTCCCGCCGACTACCCTCCGTGGACGGTACTTGAATCTCTTCGACGCCAGTCTTGCCGTAGACATTGATCCGGTGATCCAACCCGGTGCCCACCGCTTCCTTCTACGGCTCGGGGGCGTACCGGTGAAGCCGGCGCTGCTCGCCTCCGCCGGCTCGGTTGCTCGAGTTATTTCGAGTCGCGACGCGTGGACGGGTGTGATCGAAGGGATTCAGGACATTCCCGCAATCGTCGCCCTCCGCTCGCTGCGCCCACCTTCCAGCGTGATGGTTGCCGGCGTGGCCACCGAAGCCTGGACTTACGATGAATCAAGCAAGGTGCTCTGGATCCGGCTTGCCGGCTCCTCGGGATCCCAGCGGATCAACGTCTCACTTGCGCCTAAGCCCAAGTCCGGCTAAAGCGCCATCTGCTTGAGGTCGGCGGATGTCGAGTACGACCCCTCCGTCTTCTCCATGATCTCGGTCTCCGTCACGTCGGGCGCCAGCTCCACGAGCTTAAGTCCGTCCGGCGAGGCCTCGAAGACGCAGAGGTCGGTGATGATGAGGTCGACGCACCCCTTTCCCGTAAGCGGCAGCCGGCACTCCATCAGCACTTTGCTGTCGCCCGCCTTGTTCGTGTGCTCCATGACCACCACCACCCGCTTGACGCCGGCGACGAGGTCCATCGCCCCGCCCATGCCCTTGACCATCTTGCCCGGGATCATCCAGTTGGCAAGGTCGGCCCGTTCCGAGACCTCCATCGCCCCGAGGATCGCCAGGTCGATATGCCCGCCGCGGATCATGCCGAACGAGTCGGCCGAGGAAAAAAAGGATGTGCCTGGCAGTTCGGTGATCGTCTGCTTGCCGGCGTTCACGAGGTCGGGATCCTCCTCCCCCTCGTACGGGAACGGGCCCATGCCAAGCATCCCATTCTCGCTTTGCAGCACGACGTCCATGCCGGGCGGGATGAAGTTCGCCACGAGCGTCGGTATGCCGATGCCGAGGTTCACGTAGAACCCGTCGCGAAGCTCCTGCGCGGCGCGCTGGGCGAGTTGGTCTCGAGTCAACGCCACCTTAGGCCTCCCTTGGCCGCGTCGTGACCCGCTCGATCCGCTTCTCTTCGTTCACCCCGACGATCAGCCGCTGTACGAATATCCCCGGCGTGTGAACCGCGTCAGGCTCGATCTCGCCAACCTCGACGAGTTGTTCGACCTCGGCGACCGTCACCTTCCCGGCCGTCGCCATCATGGGATTGAAGTTTCGCGCGGTCTTGCGAAAGACGAGATTCCCCGAGCGGTCGCCCTTCCACGCCTTGACGATCGAGAGGTCCGCCACGAGCCCGGTTTCCATCACATACATCTCGCCGTTGAACTCTCGGGTCTCCTTCCCATCCGCGATCATTGTTCCGAATCCGGTCTTGGTGTAGAACGCCGGAATCCCGGCGCCTCCGGCTCGGATCCGCTCCGCCAGGGTGCCCTGCGGGTTGAACTCGAGTTCGAGCTCACCCGAGAGGAATTGCCGCTCGAACTCGGCGTTCTCCCCCACATAGCTGCTAAGCATCTTCTTGATCTGCCGGGTTTGGAGGAGCAGCCCCATCCCGAAGTCGTCCACCCCGCAGTTGTTGCTGATCACCGTGATGTTCTTGACCCCGCTGTCGCGGATCGCGGTGATCAGGTTCTCGGCGATGCCGCAGAGCCCGAACCCGCCCGACATGATCGTCATGCCGTCGAACAAGAGACCGTCGAGGGCCGCCGTCGCCCCGTCGAAGACTTTATTCACGAGGTAAGTCTATTCCCTGCGAGGCAGCGAGGCGGCGAGGAAGCGAGTGGGCCCAACGGCGGATCTAGAGCTTCCGTTGCAGGGAACTGATGAGGGCCCTGGCCATCCGGCTGACTTCTGCGAGGTTTTCGAGCAGTTTCTCGCCCGTCTCACGTCCCAGCAGCTCAACTCTAATCGAGAAGAGCAGCAACGTTTCGAGCTCCTTGATGCTCCCCTGAGCGATTCGGAGGAATTGAATGAATTCACGCGTGCCTTCCCGCCCCCAGCCTTCGGCGACATTTGCAGGAATCGAAATTCTCGCGCGTCGGATCTGTGAAACCGTCACGAACAGTTCCTCCCTTGGAAATCCCTTTGTCGCACGATAACATGCCTCGGCCACTTCCATCGCGGCCCGCCACAGCTTCAGGTCCTGATACGACCGAAACCGCGACGCCCCTTGCTCTTCCTCGCTCACTCGCCCCTTCGCTTACTCGCTCCTTCGCATCCCTCACGGTCTGAGGGCGGCCACCGTCTGCTCCAGGCTCTCAAGGTCGTTCACCCGATAGCAGGTCGCTTCTTTGTCGATTCGCCGGATCATGCCGCTCAGGACATCGCCCACACCGCACTCCACAAACGTCGTAATGCCGTCGCGTCGCATGTTCTGGATCGTCTCCGTCCACCGAACCGGTTTGAAGAGCTGTTCCTTCAACAACCCGGGCAAGTCTTGCTCTCGGCCAACCGCCTCGGCGGTGACGTTGGAGTAGAGCGGGCCAATGTCGTTCGGCCGGCCCTGCCACCGCGCCCCGTCCAGTGCCGGGTAGAGCTCCTCCGCCGCGCCGGTCATCAGCGGCGAATGAAACGCGCCGCTCACGTTGAGTGGAATCACCCGCTTCGCTCCCGCTTCCTTCGCCCGGTCGATCGCGGCGTGCACCGCCGTCACTTCTCCCGAAATCACGAGCTGTCCGGGGCAGTTGTCGTTGGCAACCACGACGACACCCTCGATGGGATGCAGCACCGCCTCCAGCGCATTCCGCTCCATTCCGAGCACCGCCGCCATCGTGCCTGGGACCGCCTCCCCGGCCTCTGCCATAAACTGACCACGCTGCTGGACGAGCGTCGCCGCCTGCCCAAGGTCCAAGATGCCGTTCGCGACCAGCGCCGCGTACTCTCCCACGCTGTGGCCGGCGACCGCGTCGATTCGAAGATCGGCGATGTGCTTTTTGAAGCAGCGGAACGCCGCCACCGAGACTGTGAACAAGGCAAGCTGCGCGTTCTGGGTTTGGCGCAGAGTCTCCTCGTCCGCATCGAAGCAGAGGGCGACCATGTCGACCCCCGTCACCATGCCGACCAAGTTGAACACTTGCTCGGCTTCGGGGCGAAGCTGATACAGCTCGCGCCCCATACCGGGCTTCTGCGAACCTTGACCTGGAAAAACCACCGCTATCACGCGACGGAGCCTACCTGCGGAAGCCTACGCGACCGTCAGGTTGACCGGCCGCCGCCGCATCTCATCCATGAAGTGGTGGCCGGTGAGGGCGGACTCATACCGCAAGCAGCCGGGTTGCATTTCGCCCTGGGCGATCGCCGCCGCGTAAATCGCGGTCGACATGCCCGTGAGCTGTTCCATCGCGGTGAAACCGGTGGCCTCATCGTGCTTCTGCAGGATGTCGATCTGGTGCTTCGCCGGGGCGCCATCCGTCTTGCCGAGTCCGATCGCGCGCACCACGACGAGATCGCGGTCGGTCGGGTCCATCAGCGCCGGACCCATGAGCGCCTCGAACACCTCACGGGGGGTCGCCTTTCCCGAGCGCACCTCGACCGGATTGCGCCCCCAGAAGCCGTAATCCTTGAAGACCTTCATGAGCGCGCAGTGGCCAGGGTAGCGAATGGTCTTGTACTCGTAGTTCTTGACGCAGCCCTGCCAAGTTTCTGGCGCGGTGCTCGTGCCTCCTGAGGTCGTAAACGCCTCCATCGCGCCCAGCCCCGCGATTTCGAGGACTTCGAGCTCCTCCATCGTCGGCACCCGCGCGATCTTCCCCTCGCGGAGGATTTCGGCCTCATCGTTGTATTCGGTGAGCAAGCCCTCGATGTTGAAGACGAGCTTGTAGTTGAAGGGCGGCTTCGGGTGCTGGGGAAGTCCGCCGCAATAGAGTTTAATCGATTCAGCGAGGTCGAGCTTCTCGATCAGATAGGAGCCGAGGTTGTTGACCAAGCCAGGCGCGAGACCGGTGTCGGGCACGATGGTGACCCCTGCTTCCCGAGCCTCCGGATCGAGCCTAAGCGTTTGGCGCGTCACGCTCGTATTGCCGCCCATGTCCACCATGTGGGTCTTGCCGGCGATGGCGGCCGGCGCGACGTGCGGATGCATCCAGTACGGCACGCAACTTAGGACCACGTCGGCCGGTTTGAGAAACTCGGTCAGGCTCGCGGGTTCCAGCGCATCGACCACCCGTCCGGTGCAGACCTCTCGGCCCACCAACTTGTTAACGCGCGCGGCTGCCCGCTCAGTCTGTGCAAGCTCTCTGTCGCCAAAGACGATGGACCCGGCGTCGGCGTATTTTGCCAGGTCGTAAGCTGCAGAAGTGCCCTGCATGCCGGCGCCAAGAATTGCGTAAGTGGTGCTCATGGTGACACTCGGGGCTCACCGTGAGCGGCGCTGCTCCCGACCCTGTAAGATTACCTGTCGGCCCCCTTCGGAGACCGCCGGTCCCAGCGCCGCCGAGGTCTTGATCAGTCGGCCGACCGGGATCGAAATCGCCGCGCCCATGCAGATCCATATGGCGAAAACGAGAAACAGCACCATCGACTTAATGGCCTCCGTTGGCCCTGAATTGACCGACGCCGTTGCCGCTGCGCGCTCCCTGCTTGGTTGCGTGATCCATCACCATGAATGTTCGGCTCGAATCGTGGAAACCGAAGCCTATCGCGCCTCGGACGACCCCGCTTCCCATGCTTTTCGAGGACGTACCGAGCGCAACCGGGTCATGTTCGGCCCGGTTGGCATCGCTTACGTCTACTTCAGCTATGGCGTTCACTGGATGCTCAACGTCGTCGCTCATGGTAAGGACGAAGCAGGAGCCGTCTTGATCCGCGCTGCCGAGCCGCTAACTGGAATCGACCTGATGGCTGAGCGGCGAGGAACCGCTCGCCCCGAGGCGTTGCTGAGCGGGCCCGGAAAGCTATGCCAGGCGCTGGCGATCGGCCGTGCGCACTATGGCGTCGATCTCTTCGCCGGCGGCTCGTTGCGCATCATGCCCGGCCCGCCGCCCGCCCAAATTCTGGCCGGACCCCGAATCGGGATCGCCGACGGCAAAGGGCACGAAACCGCCTGGCGTTTCATCGACGCTCACGCGCAGCGCTGGGTCTCGAGGCGCTAGGCCCGAACCGGAATCGAATCGGGGTCGGGCTTGTTGGGCGCGGGTTTCACACCTACGCCGCCGAGGGCGTCTCTATTCTCCCGTGTAATGTGGAACCAGGGACCGTCGCGCCGATACGAGAAACTCCGCCCCGAAGTCGGATCGCGCCGTTCGTCCGGTGTGGTGAATTCTTCGATCGCGTTCGGCAGACGCCCGTTGATCCAGCGAAACTCGATCGCCGACGCGGTGAGGTACGCGAGCCGAAGCCTCGTCCGGCTCCGGGCTTCCGCCACGATGAGATTGGACAGCGAAGGGAGAGCGACGTCGGCGAGGCGGCTGGCCAGGGACCGATTCTTCTCGGCGTCGGTCGGGTCCTTGTACTTCAGCCACTCTGTCTCGGGGCCGTTGAATAGGCCGATGACCGCGTCAACCTGCTGATAGGCCACACCCTCGGTGTCGGCCCGTAGGTTCGCTGCTTCGATCGGGTTTAGTGCCGCCAGGGTCTTCATATCCTTGCCGAAGGAGTCCCCGCCGTCATAGGACCACTCCTTCGCAACTTGGTCGGGTTTTGAAAACATCTCCTCGATCGCGCTCTTCGTGGCCCGCCTCTCACCCTTCAGGGCCTCGATCATCAGCGGAGGTGTCGCGAGGCGCTTGCCGAAGAAGCCTCGGAGCTCGTGCGCATCGTTCAGCGACAGCTGCGGCCAATGATCGTCCAGCTCCGAAAGGAGTGTGGTGGAGCATGCGACGCCGACAAGGCGGCTGATAAGGATGGCGCCGCCCAATTTCTCGCCAAACATCAGGCCCTCTTCGATGTGGCCGACAGCATCGCCGGAGTTGCCGTCGGCGAACGCCACGTGCGCCGTAGCCGCTTCGAGCGCCGCGAGACTCTTGAACTTCGCCATCTCCGGGAACGTCGTTTCAGGCGCAATCGATTCGCGTGGATCGTAGACCGGCTTGCGGTTCCCGACGCTGATGAGGTTGCAGCAGATGCGATACCGGCTCGTCCACTTGCGCCGAATGGCGAGGTCGAGGTCTCTTGGGTCCACGTCCGACGGCAGTTGGGGTTCCAACTCGGGATCGCTGGATCGGGTCTCCAAGAGCCGACGCTGATAGGCTGGAAACTCGGCGTCTGAGGCGATCTCCGCCGCCCGCACGTACTCCTCGTACCCGTTGTTCCCGGTCGGATTCGGCACGATCTTGGCGAACATGTTGCTCACCTGGAAAGCGAAGGAGCACACAAAAGCAACCATCTCATGCCAAGGACGAGTTCGCCACACCATTTGGTTGAAACTCGGGTTACCTGCCAAACTCAACTCCACCACTCCACCACGCCATCACTCCATCACTCCATCACTCCAACGCTCCTCCACTCCCATGCTCCCCTTCCTCCTCGCCCTCGTCCCTCAAGCGCCGACCGCCCTCCACGGCCTCTTCACCGACAACATGGTCATCCAACGGGATAAGACCATCCCCGTGTGGGGCACCTCTGCGCCCGGTCAAAAAGTGACGGTGAGCTTCGCCGGCCAAACCGACTCGACCGTGGCCAGCAACCGAGGCAACTGGGTCGTAACCTTCCGGCCGGTCCACAGTCCCGGCCCGTTCACCCTCGCCGTCGACGGCGACCACCATCTCGAGCTCCACAACGTCTCCGTCGGGGAGGTCTGGATCTGCTCGGGACAGTCGAACATGGAGTTCCAGACTGCAGGCGCACGCGATGCCGCCCATGAGCTGGAGTTCGCCAATTTCCCGGATATCCGGCTCTACCATGTCGACCAGCGCACGGTCGATCTGCCGCTACATGACGCGAGTGGGAAGTGGGAAGTTTGCTCCGCCCCTACCGTCAGGAAGTTCACCGCGGTCGGCTTCTTCTTCGCCCGCACGATCTATCAGGCGATCCACGTCCCGATCGGGCTCATCGAGTCGGATTGGGGGGGCACCCCCGCCGAGTCCTGGACCACGCGCTCGGCCCTCATCGCCGATCCCCAACTACACAAGCTCGTCGACGACTACGAGTCGAAGCTCCCAACTTTGCAGACGGCGATGGAGAAGTACCAACGGGATCTTGCCGAGTTCAACGCGAAGACCTTTCTCGCCGATAGCGGCAACGATGGCGTTAAGAAGGGCTGGGCCGACCCGAACTTCGACGACTCGACTTGGAAGGATGCGCCCGTGCCCGGAGAGTGGAATGCCGCCCTTAAGCTCAACCTGATCGGCGGGGCGTGGTACCGCAAGGAGATCGACATCCCCGCTGACTGGGCCGGCAAGGATGGGACGCTCGCCCTCGGCGCCATCGACGACTTCGACACCACCTACTTCAACGGCCAGCAGGTGGGCGCCACCGGCAATGAGCAGCCCAACTGGTGGGAAGCTCAGCGGCGGTACAAGGTTCCCGGGAGCCTCATTAAGGCCGGCCGTAACGTGATTGCGATTCGGGTGTGGAATCAGACCGGTCCCGGCGGCATGACCGGCGGCGCCCCCATTCAGTTGACCAACGCCTCCGGCGGCTTGATCTCACTTGAGGGCGCCTGGCATTTCAGCATCGAGAAAGGCTTCCAACCCGACCCGAACATGCGTCAGCCCAACATGCCGCTCGGACCGGGAAACCCTTGGGTCCCGTGTTCGCTCTACAACGGAATGATCGCCTGCTTGCCTCCGTTCGCGATCCGCGGCGCGATTTGGTATCAAGGGGAATCGAACGCGGGCCGTGCGTATCAATACCGCCGCCTATTCCCGCTCATGATCCGGTCTTGGCGCGCAGAGTTCGACCAAGGCGAGTTCCCCTTCTACTTCGTCCAGCTCGCCAACTTCATGGCCCGAAACGCGGAGCCCGTCGAGAGCGACTGGGCTGAACTGCGCGAGGCCCAAGACATGACCCTCGGACTAGCGAGCACGGGGATGGCCACCGCGGTCGACATCGGAGAAGCCGAAGACATCCATCCCAAGAACAAGCAGGAGGTCGGCCGCCGGCTGGCCCTCATCGCCCTCCACGACTTGTATGCGCAGAACGTCGAGTTCTCCGGCCCCAGGATGCGCAAGTTCACGGTGGGGCTGAACGGAGATGTGCGGGTTGAGTTCGACCACACCACGGGCGGCCTCGTCGACAAGGAGGGCCACCTCGCCGGCTTCGCACTGGCGGGGGCGGACCACAAGTTCCACTGGGCGATCGGCCGGATCGACCACAACGCCGTCGTCCTTTCATGCCAGGACGTCCCCAAGCCGGTCGCGGTGCGCTACGGCTGGGCGAACAATCCGCCTCTCAGCCTCTACAACGGCGCCGGACTTCCGGCGGTACCGTTCCGCACCGACGACTGGCCCGGCATCACCGCAGGGCGAGGGTAGCCCTATGGAGCGCGGGTGCCCTCACCCGAGTCCGGGCGCGGCCAAGATGGCCGCGCTCCATATCACTCCGAACGCGTGACCGCCAGGCTCTCCGCCCGACTCAGCGTCCGCACGTCCCACGAGCCCGGATACCGGCGGGCAACCTCGCCTGCCTCTGCTTCCGACCGAGCGAACCCGTAGACCGCAGAACCCGACCCGCAGAGCCCAACCGGCGCAAGCCCCGCCAATGATAAGGCTGAAATCAGCCGGCTGCACTCCGCAGGTGCGACCTGCTCGAAGTCGTTCGATGCCGAGCCCCCTCGGGCCACCGCGTCCAAAGCCGCGTACATTTCCGGCGTCGAACAAGAGACCGGCGGCTTCACCACCACCAGCCACCGCGTCGGCTCGTCCTCCAACGCCGTCAAGACATCGCCATACCCCTCGCCCCGCGCCCGGCCGCCGACCAGGAAAAAAGGCACGTCCGCGCCTACGCTTCTCGCGACCGCCAGGAACTCTCGATCCGGCACCGTGGAAGGCAGTAGCTTACGCAGAATGCGTAGGAGCCCTCCGGCATCTGAGCTCCCGCCCCCCAGCCCTGCCTCCGAAGGAATCCGTTTCACCAACCGGATTCCGAGCGGTGGCAGCGTTGCCACCTCTCGCATCAGCCGAAGCCCTTTCGTGACGGTGTTCTCCTCCGGAAGCTCCGCCCCCTCCGCCGTAAACCCCGAGCCCCCTAGCTCGACCGTGAGCGTGTCGAACAGACCGATCGCCTGGAACTCGGTCTCGAGCGGGTGATAACCGCGGGCGTCGGGCTCTCCTACGCGCAAGTAGAGGTTGATCTTCGCCGGACACTCGGCCGAGTACCGCTCAGCCACGCCCTTCCAAATGCTGCTTCTGTTGCTCTTCGACCTCGACCGGAATCGGCGGGGGGCCCGTGCGCACCACTGAAATCGTCTTCGGATAGATCGAGAGGTCCAGCTCGTCCAGCGCCTTGTCGATCGATTCGAGCTGGAGCTTCGCCTCCGCGATCGCAGCGAGGAACTCGTGGCTCGGCAGCTCCGGGCTGCGTCCGACCAGCCGGTGGCCCAACATCTTCATCCGAAGGGTGTCCAGGGTCGTCATGAACACCGCCGCCTGCGCCTCGCTGCGCTGGACCCCCGCCATCACCGCTTCGAGCCCCTGCCGGTATTCGGCGATATTCCGGTCGGCCACCTGAAACAGCTCCTGCGATTGGGCGTCGCTCGAAATTCGCTGGTGCGTCGGCACAACCGGCGGCAAGCCGGCCTCCGTTGCCGCGATCTCGTGAGCGACGATATCAGCCTTTCGGAGCGCGCGGTACACCGACTGCCCAACGTTTTCGATCGTCTTCGGCATCTCCCGCAGGTCGGCGACGCCCGTGCTCTTAGCTCGCTTCTGTACCTCCTGGAAGCGCGAAAGCCGATCCAGGCAGCCGGCCCAAAGCGCCTTCATGTGCTGGTTGTGGAAGCGCCGATTCTCACTGGCCGACCACGCGAATGCCAAATGAACCGCCACCACGACGGGGAGTGTGAGGAAGAGCGCCAGGAGCGATCTCCCATCCGAGCGCCACGACACGAAGCCGAACAGCGCGAGTCCGCCGAGCATGGAGAGGAAGAGTCGCTGGACGCTAAGGGCCTCCGAGACGAACACCTTCATATCCCGCCGGCGAATCTCGTCCACTGCCTTTCCTTACGGCACCGGCGGCCGTTGGTGTGCGTCCGGAAGCGCCCGCTCCACCGCGTGCGCCACATCGAGGACTCGCTCGTCCGACATCGCCGGGCCCATAAGCTGCAGCCCGACCGGAAGCCCTTCCGAGTAGCCACAGTTCAGTGAGATCGCCGGTAAACCGCCCATGTTTGCGGGGATCGTGCAGAAGTCGAGCATTTTAAGCGCCAGCGGGTCGCCCGAGAGCTCGCCTAGCTTGAAGGCGACGATCGGCGAGGTCGGCGAAATCACGAAGTCGAACCGCGTAAACGCCTCTTCGAATTCGCGCGTCATCATCGCCCGCACCGTTTGCGCCTTCACGTAGAAGGCATCGTAGTAGCCTGCGCTCAACGCGTAGGTACCAATCATGATACGCGCCTTGACTTCGTGGCCGAAGCCGGCCGCGCGCGTGCGCTCGACCATTCCCACGTGCCCGGCGCCTTCGGTTCGCGGGCCGTACCGGATCCCGTCGAACCGGGCGAGGTTCGAGCTTGCTTCCGCCGGCGCGATGATGTAATACGTCGTAACGCCGACCGCGATCGTGGGAATCGAGACCTCCTCGACGATCGCCCCTTCGCTCCTTAGCCGCTCCAAAGCCGCTTGGACTGCGCTCTTAACGCCGTCCGAGACCCCCTCGCCGAACATCTCCTTCGGCGCCGCCAGCCGCACGCCCTTGAGGTTGGACTTGCCGAAATCTGGGAGGGCGATCGGCGGCTCCTTGAACGAGGTGCTGTCGAGCGGGTCATGGCCGGTGATCGCGTTCGCCAGCAGCGCAGCGTCCCGTACCGTCCGCGCGAGCGGACCGATTTGATCCAGGCTCGAGCCGAACGCGACCAGGCCGAACCGGGAGCAGCGACCGTAGGTGGGCTTGAACCCCACCACACCGGACAGCGACGCAGGCTGCCGAATCGACCCGCCGGTGTCCGAGCCCAGGCCCACCGGTGCGAGCTCCGCCGCAACCGCCGCCGCCGAGCCGCCCGAGCTCCCACCCGGGGAGCGCTCGGTGTCCCACGGATTCCGGGTGAGCTGGAAGGCGGAGTTCTCGGTCGAGGTCCCCATCGCGAACTCGTCGAGGTTCGTCTTGCCGAGAATCGGCGATCCCAACGCCTTGAGCCTCCTCACCACCGTCGCATCGAACGGCGGCACGTACCCCTTGAGGATCTTGGATGCGCACGTCGTCTCGACCCCTTCCGTCGAAAGGTTGTCCTTGAGCGCTATCGGCACCCCGGTAAGCGGGCCGCCCCCGCCGCCGTCCAGCTGCTTCTGCGCCTGTTCGGCTTCGGCCAGCGTCCGCTCCGGGTCGACGGTCAGGAAGCAACCAAACTTGGCGTCGTGCGCGGAAATCCGGTCCAGAAATGCTTGAGCCACCTCACGCGCAGAGACCTGCCTGGCGCGCAGCTTTTCGGAAAGCTCCGAGGCCGTAAGTCGCGTCAGCACGCGGGCTTAACCCTCGAGAATCGCCGGAACAACGAACAGGCCGGCTTTGGTAAGCGCGGCGTTGCGCAGCGCGACATCGCGCGGCAAAGTGGCGCCGGGCTCGTCGACCGCCCACACGTTCGAAAGGGGAACCGCATGCGATTTCGGCTCGATGCCGGACGTGTCGACGGCCTGAATGTCGGCGAAGTGTCCGAGCAGGGAGTTGAGCTCCCCTTGCAGCGCCAGAAGCTCGGCCTCGTCGAGTTCGATACGGGCGAGTTTGGCGACGTGTCGAACCTCGTCGAGGGAAATCGACATAGGGAGATAGTCTAGCACGGCGCGGCCCATAATCCGGTCAGGCCCGATGCAGACTCAACCGAGGTTCACGGTGACGACGATTCTGCTCGTTGCCCTCGTTGGCCTTGCGTTCCTCAGCCGACTCCTCGCCCCTTACATATCCGTCACGCCGAATCCCACGCTCGCGAAGGAGCAGGCGACATTCCTACAGTCCGGCGCCCGGGAGAACGTCAAGTGGCGCCCGGTTTCAGACTTCCCGTTCCAGGAAGCCCGCCGCCTTGACCGGCCGATCCTGCTCGTGGTCGGCACGCCGTGGAGCCGCACCGCCAGACGGGTGGACGGCTCGGTTTTCACCTCGCCCCAAGTTCAAAAGTTGCTCGCACGCGACTTCTTTTGCATCCGGGTCGACGCCGTCGAGAACCCCGACTGGATGTCCGCCTACTTGCCGCTGTCACGTGCTCAACTGGGCGTGCCCGGCGATTTTCAGATCTGGATGCTCGACTCGCAGGCCCAACTGTTCACCCCGATCGTCGCCCAACCGCCCGACCTCGGCTCCGCGGACGGACCGTTCATGGACGAGCTGATCGCGGCCCTCCGAAAGCTTCAGGATGCCCGCGCCGCGGACACGACCGGACTGCTCCTCGCCACCGGGGCGAATCCGATGCAGACCGCCGACCTCGCGCGGCTCGCCGAGCCGTCCCATAGCCTCCTCCCCGACCTCGCCAAGCTTCGAAACGACCTGCTCGTGCAAACCGGCGCGAGTCCCTACGGCGGCTTTCCGGTTGGCGGTCGTCAGCGAATGTTTCCGGATGCCTGGCTCTTCTTGCTCGCCAGCGCCGATCCCGGGTCGATCGAAGCCTCACTACGCGGGCTCTTGCAGAGTCCGACCCGCGACCTGCTCGACGGCGGCTTCTTCTTTGGCGCCCGCGATGCCGCCTGGATGCAGCCCTCGTACGACAAGGTCGCGGCCTTGAACGCCGAGATGTGCCTGCTGCTCAGCCAGCTCTCCGCCCTCCGGGCTACCGGGGCTCCCTACCGTCGATTCGCCGCGGAAACGTTCGATTCGCTGGCCGGCGAGTTCCTGAACAGCGACGGCCTGATCCGCCCCTGCCGGTTCGGCGACGAGCGGAGCGGAGGGCTTCGCAGCTTGCACTCGAGCTTCACGCCACGCCAGATTCGCAGTTTGCTCGATGGGGTGGAGCGGGACTGGTCCCAAGCGAACCTCCATTTACGGACCGTTCCGAACCCATCGATGACGCCCTTCCTGACCGACTTCCGCCTGCTCGACGATCCTATGTTCGATCGCGTGGTCAAGAAGCTGAGGAATTCCCCGCCCGCTCCCGGCTTTGGCTCGGAGGTTACGCTGGGAATCACCGGCTTCGCCACCGCCCGGCTAATTCAGTCCGCCCGCGTCCTGGGAGACCCGGACCGCTTGCGGAGGGCTCGCGAAATCGCCGACCGGATAGACCTCTACCGACGAGGTTCCGACGTCGTGCACGAGCTGTCCCCGAGCGACCGGGCTCGCCCGACGCTCCCCGACTACCTGGCCTTCGCGGACGCTTCGCTTCAGAACTTCCTGGTTTCGAGTCGGATCGCCAACCTCCGCGACGGCGCAAGCGTGTTGAGCCGGGCGCTAGACCGATTTGCCATCCCCGGCCAGGGCGGCTACCGCATGGCCCTGCCGGAGTCGCCCCACCGGGTCGTTCCGGATTCCAACACCCCACAGATCTGCGACGACACCGGAGAATCCGCTAACGCGGCCGTCGTTCGCCTGACATGGGCGTACAGCCGGCTGCTTTCGCGCTCCTCCAACCTGGCCGACCGAAAGCTGGCCGAGACCTTCGCGAGCAAATCCACCGCCGCCGTCGCCCAGTTCGCCGACCTCGCCGCGGGAATGGGACCGTTCGTGGGCGGTTACGCGCGGGCCGCATCCCATACCGTCGATGACACGCTCGTCTTGTGCTCGGGTATCGACCCGGCCACGTTGGCGAATGACTTCGCTCCGAGCTCCCCGCTGCGGATGGTGGCGCCGGCGGTAGGCCCCGTCTTTCCTGAGCTGATGGGTAAGCCGGGATACTACATCCTCCGTCGGGGCCAGTTGACGGGGCCCCTCTCCAAGGCCGCCGCGCTCAAGCTCCTTCCACCCAGGCTGGACATCGGCGGCTAACCAGTCACGAGCCACCAGCCACCACAAGGCTATAATCTGCGCCGGAGAGGTCGCATAGTGGTCTAGTGCGCCGCACTCGAAATGCGGTGAGGCGCAAGTCTCCGTGGGTTCGAATCCCACCCTCTCCGCCACTATCCCTTAGTAAGGGTTCGACGGCATCATCTGCCAGGCTTTGAGCTTCGACACCGTCGCGCCACCCCCGGCTGCGAACACTCGAACCCCGACGCTGTCCGCCCGGGTGGGATAAATGCGCCTCATCACGGCCTGGCGCCCGTTGGCGAATACTTCGACCACGGACTTGTCGACGAATACGCGCAGCCGGAGCGGCTCGCCGCGCCGCAGCTTCAAGGGACCGGCTTCCACCGACTTAGGTTCGTCGCTCAAGCTAGACCTCGTCGTGTCGACCTTGAGCTTTCCGTCCTCGGCGTCGTAGGACACCCGAGTGTGTTCCGACCCATCCGGCGAGCAGCAGACCTCAATCCCGTACTCCTTCGCGCCCTGAGATGAGAGCTCGGCGTTGATTTCGAGGCTATTTCCTGAAAACCCCTCGACCGTTCGCTCACCTCCAGTGTCGACCGAAAGCGTTGGCACGGACACCGGGTTGTACCGGAGCTGCGCGATCTCGGCGGGCGGTTCGATGCTCAACCCGCCGCTCTTGTCCAGTGACAGCACCCGCGGCAGGCTCATCGTGCCGGACCATCCGGCATCCGACCGAACCCCGAAGCCCGGGCGGTCGAAAATCCAGGACCACATAATCCGCCGCCCCTTGTCGTCTTCGAGGCTGCGAGGGGCGAAGAACGAATTGTCGACCCAGCTCATCGGCGCGTGGAACGTTGGGTGGAACTGCTCGTTCTTCCAGTCGCCCAGGTAGTAGCGGCAGCCGAGCCGGTGGCTGATGCAGAGCAGCATCCGCTTGTTCCCGAGCTTGAAGAAGTCGGCGCACGATACATCCTCGTCGATCCCAACCCCCGGGACCGCGTTCGCCATGAGGTCCCCGACGTACTTCCATTCACCCGCCATCGTCGGTGATTTCACAACCCCGGGCCGATTCCCGCCGAAGATCGCATAGTACATCCCGTTCTCGATCCAGCAGTACGGATCCCAAGAGCGGTAACGGGCGTGCATCGGGTCGCCGGGCTCGGTTTTCGGTGTGATCGGGTTGGAATCCAGCTTCTTCCAAACGTTCAGCTCGTCATCTTGGGCGACCGCCAGCGAATCGCCTAACCCGACCTGGTGGTAGCAGATCGTCGGCCTGCCATCCTTGTTGAGAAAGCAGTTGCCGCTGAACATCCCGTCGACGAGCCCGGTGGGGTGGTGCCGCCAATGGAACAGGTCCGTGCTCGAGACATGGCCCCAGTTGTGTCCGCGCTTATCCTGAAAGATGTAGAAGAGGTGGTACCGACCCTTCCAGTAGATCGCGCCGTCCGGATCGAACGGCATCGCCACTCCCTCCGGAATTGCGAAGTGGTATCCGGGCCGATAGGGATCCTTCAGAAGGCGCTCGCGAAAGTTCCGCATCGCCATCGCAACGTCTTGGGGTTGATCCGAGGCCTCGCTCATCGATGCTCTGAGATACCCGCCTTCCGGGTCGAGCCAGAGACGGCCGGCGCCGACACGGCACGCCCCCTCGAGCCGCGTGACGGGAAACGAACCTATGCGGTCCTTGACGACGCCGCCTCGGAAGTCCCACCAGGCGGCCGGCTTGACGTCCGAAATGTCATGCGCCCGGAGCTTCGCCACCTCATTCGCCGTCAGAGCCCGTGAGTAGATGCGGGCCTCGGAGATCGAGCCCTTGAAGAAGCGGTCGGCCGGTGCGGCGTCCGAGTGCCGCAACCCGAGGAGGACCTGGGAGTCCTCGCCGAATACGGCCGGCGAAGCCACCGCGTAGGCGGCGTACCTCCGGCCGTTTCGATAGATTTCAACCTGCCGGCCCCGGTAGACCACGGCGACGGCCACGTCGCTGACCGATCCTGCCGTCTCCGTGGGAAAGCTCGACTGATCGGCCGCCGTTCGGTGGTAGAAGTCGCTGCCCGCCATCCACGTCGCCGGCTTGAGCTCGCCGAACACGATCCCGTCGAACACGCCGCCCGGGTGCTCGATGGTGAGGACGCTGCCGCCGCGCTGGTCGAGCGTCGACGGCGAGACCCATGCGACGAGCGTCTTATCGGCGAGCCGGAACGGCGTCGTATGAGACCAGAGCGTGACAGCGCCCAGAATCGCGAGCATGCCGGCAGTTTATCGATGCCCGCGGTGGAGGCCTACCTCGCGCCCATCAGCATCGCGTTCAGCAGCGTCTTGTACAGGCCCGGCCAGAGGCAGCGCTCGGTCGGGTCCTGGGTGTAAAGGAAGATGTGCCCGGCCCCGACCGGCTCGTCGTGCAGGAACACCGTCCCCTTCAGCGCCTTCTCGGTTTCGTCCGGCCACTCCCAACCCGTCAGCAGCTTTTCCGCCTTCTCGTCCGAGCTCAACGTGATCACTCCACCGCCGGTCTTTCGCTTCTCGAAGAAGCGGCTGCCCCCGACCGGCACGGCCACGTCCGGGCCCTCATAGCCGTACGTCAACGGGCTTCGCATGTCCATCTGGGCCCGGAACAACGCCCCGGGAAGCGATCGGAACTCGCCCTTCACCGGGTCGAGCGTTCCGAACCCGCTGAACCACGCCGTTCCACCAAGCCCGATCGCCACGTTCCCCTGGCTTAACCAGCCCTTGACCTTGTCCGAGCTCGGGAGCGAAGCACCCGGCGGAAGGATGATGCAGGTGTACCGGCTGATGTCGCCCGACGCCAGGGCTTGACCCGAAATGGCGGTGTACGGCAGGTGGAACACTCGATCCATCAGGTACCAGATGGCGCCGGCCTGGGCCAACTGCTCGCCCGAACCCATCACAAACGCGATCGACGGCTTCTTCAGCGCGACCACCGCGCCGCTCCCGGGGCCATACCGGTCCTCCTCCGGGTAAGTCGTCTCCAACGGTTCGAACCACACGTGCCGCCGCTTGGCGACATCCGCGAGCACCGCCTCGTAGCCGTCCTCGTTCCGGCCGGCGGGAAAGATGAACGTTCCGGCCGGGAAGGATGCGGAGCCCAGCTTCATGGGCTTGGTCGTCACGCCTCCGCGCGCTCCTTTGTCGAGGGCATCGAAGACCGCGAGCACGTCCTCCATGTCGTGATAGCGAAGCGCGTAGCCCGCGGTCGAGTGGCCAAGGACTCCGTCGATCGCCATCGCCGGCTCGACGTGCTGCTCCGTGGGCGCCGATTCGCACCACCAGGCGGCTAGATCGTACGCATAAGGAAGCGCCCAACCCGTCACGTCGTAAAACTCCGTCCCCTCGGGCCCCGGATACTTCTCGCCGTCCGGCACCGCCGCCTTCTTCCCGATCTGCGCCTTCGAGAATTCGGGTTCGAAGTCGCTACCCGGCTCGAGCAGCGCCTTGGCCAGCGCACCCTGCGGTTGCGCCATGTCCACAACCAACACCTGGCCGCTGAACTGCGCCGCGCCCGTCTTCTTGGACCAGTAGTCATGCGCGTCCGGTTGCGAAAACGGCTTGGTGAAGTATGCGGCTATCCCCGCATAGCCAAGCTGCGTCTTTAGCCTCAGGAGCGGCCGGGAGTCGGCGCAAGTGAGAACGACGCGTTTGAACTTGCCCGCCGACTCTCCGCTGGTTGCCCGCTTCTTGAAGGCCGCATAGTCGCGGTCCAGCTCCTGGCCGTGCGCGGCGGTCGCCTCGGCCACCGCAAGCGCGCTCGTAAAGTGCTTAGCCATCCCCTGGCGCAGGGTGAGGACGCTTCCGTCTTCCCGCCTATGGGCCAGCAATCGGCCCCCGTCCGTCTCGTGCGTCATGCCGATCGCGCCGCTCAGCGTGTTGCTGGCGTCCAAATAGCCCGGATAGTAGAGGTCGAATTCGTCCTTGACGTAGTAGCTGAAACCGTTGGCGTCGAACGCTTTCCCTGTCGCCCGGCCGAAGACGTCCGTCCACTTCGCGTTGCGCGCCCGGTCGACGTTCGTGTTGATCGACATCGGCTCGGGAGGAAAGAAGTAGCTCCCGACTTGGCCGTGCTGGTCGATGTAAACCTGCGGGTTCCAACGGAGCATCTCGGCGAACTCGGCCCGCGTTTCGTCCTGGCTGAAAGCGACCCGGTCGCGATTCATGTCGAACCGGTAGTGGTTGAGCCGGCCGAAGACGACCGACGGCTCGCGATCCTCATAGGCGTTCGGGTCGTCCGAGCCAGTCGCCACACTGTTGTAGTAGACGACGTACCGTTCATGCCCGTCCGGGTTGTAAACCGGGTTGAGGATGACCACCTCGTTCTCGAGCGCCTTGGCGACCGGGCTTCCCTTGCCCGCCACCAGATTGTAAAAGGTCCACATCCCCGCCTCGAAGCTCGCCGTCTCGTCGCCGTGGATGCACTCGTTGATCCACACAATGGGGACCGTCTTGTCCGGATCGCCGCCGCCCTTCGCCAGCTCCGCGTGCTGCGCCTTGATCTCGGCGAGTCGAGACATGTTATGAGCGGTGCTCACGATATAGATCCGCAACGGCCGCCCCTCTGCGGTCACCCCGTACTGGACAACCTTGACCCGATCCTTCGCGCTCTCGGCGATCGTCAGCATCACCCGCTCCTGGTCGCGGAAGTTGGTGTGCCGCTCGCCCGGCCCGTACCCGAGGATCGACTCCGGCCTCGGAACGCTGGAAACGTACGGCCCGTGCGAGTAGAAGTCGAAGGGTTTCGCTAGGCTGACGGCAAGAAGGAGGCTGACGAA
>DATGIR010000163.1:0-9476 GCA_035295605.1 Fimbriimonadaceae bacterium
ACGTTGAAGCAGACGATCCGCTACTTCCGGGAGCGAGGCGCCCACTTCACGACGATGACCCAGGCCGCGAGCG
Source organism: Fimbriimonadaceae bacterium (assembly GCA_035295605.1). Taxonomy (GTDB): domain Bacteria; phylum Armatimonadota; class Fimbriimonadia; order Fimbriimonadales; family Fimbriimonadaceae; genus DAIDHV01. The sequence continues at coordinate 74 of DATGIR010000163.1, forward strand.
AGCACTACGAGCACCACGGCGCGCTGACGCCCAGCGTCGCCGGCTAGCACCTCGCCGGGTTGAAGAAAAGACGGGACGCCCGCTTTGCAGAGGCGTCCCTATGTTCAACTCAACGATTTGGATTTAGTGCCGGTGGTTCCTCCGGCTATTACTAGAACGCGTTCGCGAGGGCCGATCTATCGGCGGACGCATGGGATGGTCTCGTAGTCGACGCCCTGCGCGTCGTCCAGGCTCCCCGAGCGTGCCACTGGCTTCAGCCAGTGCAGTGAGACAGGAACCCGTAGGCGCCGGTAACGCCCGGCGCGTCGGGGCCATGCACTGGCTGAAGCCAGTGGCACATATGGCTCACCGCAGCGAGATAACTGGCCGGGCGCTAGCCGGCCGGCGAGATGTCCACGCCCAGCACCTTCTTCGCGATCGCGCGGAGCACCGGCAGCGGTCCGTGGATATGGAACGTGCGGCTGATATGGGTCGCGGTCTCGTGCGGGCCGAGCCCGAGCGCCGGCGAGGAGTCCTCGATCTCGTAGAACGGTCCGAGAGGCTTCTTGCCCGGGCCGGGGATGCCGTCGTTGTAGCTGTTCACCACGTCGCCGCCGAACGGATCCTTCTGGATTTCCCACATCGAGTTCACGTATTTGGTGGTGTGCGGGCGCGTGAACTTCATGACCGTCAGCAGGTTGCGCTTGGGGTCGAAGCTCCCTACCACGTCGAGAGCGCGGTTGGCGTTCACACCGATCTTCGTGCGTTTCTGCCCGTCGCACTTGAAGAAGGCGGCGTTGCCGTGAATCTTCAGGCGGTCGGCCGGCACCTTGCCGAAGTAGGTGTCGTTCACAAGCGGACCCATCGACTCGACCGGACCGGGCTTGAAGGGCACGATCGCGGTGGTCGTCGCGGAGTGCTTGAGCATCGCGAGAATCCAGACGGAGACCTCGCCCGTCTGCTCGTTCCACTGCTGCTCCCCGGCGTTGGTGATCTTGTTGATCGATTCGAACCCGACCGACTGGACGGAGGAGGGGAGGGCCATTCCGAGCGCCGCCTTCGTCTCGCCCGGCGTGAGCATTTTGACGACCCGCAGGATGTCCATTTTGAACTCGGTGCCCGAGTAGTTGGTCAGCTTCGTGTGCTTGGCGCACGCGATCGCGGTCGGTTTTTGGGAAACCACGTCGAACGGCTCGGTGTCGATGGGCGCCGGCGTCTGCCAGTGGTCCAGGTCGAACGGCGACCCGCCCTTAAAGAACAGGCTGAACTGACCGCCCTCCGGGCCGAACCAGATTCGGTCCTCGCCGCCTACCGGATAGATGTGAGGCGTGATCTTGCCGGACTTGACCAGCGGATAGTTGATGAAGCCCATGCTCAGCCCGCCCTTCGAGTCGTACGTGCTGGTTACCACCCGGTTTTGCCACGCCGGCACGACCGCGACCGCGGCCCCGTGCGCGTCGTGAAGCAACACGACCTGGGTGTGCTGCTTGAGGAAGGCGAGGTCGCTCGCGAAGGTGGGGTTGCCGGCCATCACCGTGGCCAGGAGAGCGGAAAGAATAGGCATGCTTGTTTATCTCCGTCGACGACGCACGCCCATCGTCGGGGTGCGTCCATCCGCCGTTTTACCTGGGTTCGCGAGGACCCTCAAAGGTAAAATGCGCGCGTGGGAGACCCGGTGTTTGGCCGCACAAATCGAGCGTTCCCACCCGCGTGGCTGAGCCTCGCCGCGCCCAGCTCGCCGCCCGAGCTTCCCCGGCTTGTTTCCGCCGCGCTCGCGGCGCGAACCGTCGTCGACATCTCCGCCCACCCCGGGCTGTTCGGCGGCTTCATGCGCGGCTCGGACGGGCTGCTTATGGGCGCCGGGGGCAACGAGATCGGCGACGCGCCCGACGAGGACACCGCCGCCAACCTGATTCACGCCCATCTCATCCAGACCCTCAGCGCGATCGGGCGCGAGTGGCTCGATTTCTACTTCCTGCGGGTTCGGCGACCGCTCGAGGAGTTCCAGGTCACCGGTGCGCTCAAGGCACTCGAGTGGGCCAGGGACGAGAGTCACGTCAAGTACGTCGGGCTGAGTGCGGAAACCGATCCGCTCGAAGTTCAGCGTATCTGGCAGTTTCACGATGCCTTCGAGGCGGTGCTCCTCCCCGGCGAACCTGGATTCGCCGGCTTGCGGGGGCTCGCCGCCGAGCGGCGCGTCGGCATTGTTACGAAGCCGGCGGCGGGAATTCCGCTCGACTCCGGTCCGATCCTTCACACCGTGCGGTCCGCCGAGGAAGTCCGATCGCTCTGCCAGGAGCCCGTTAGCGCGGGTTAGCGATGACGGCTGAAATGCTCAACCTGGTTCTGTACACGGCCATGGGTCTTTGCGCCCTGATGGCGGTAGTGAACCTCGTCCGCTTCAAGAAGCGCGGGCCCAGCGCCTACGCCTTGGCTGCCGCCTTCGTGGCTCTCGGTTTTACGCTCTGGCTCTACGAAGCTCAAGCTGCGATGGGCTGGATCGAGGCGGGTATCGCATTGACGGTGTTGCTCCTGGGCGCGGACTTCGGCTTACGCGCCGCCCAACATGCCAAGCAGGACAGAAGCTCTTGAAGGTCGGGGTCGTCGGGCTGGGAGCCGCGGGCCTGCGGACCGCGATGCTCCTCAAAGCGGCGGGCATCGAGTACGAGCTCTTTGAGGCTCGACAGCGGCCGGGGGGACGGCTTCACACCGTGGACGCCGGCTTCGGGGCCATCTTCGAGGGCGGTGGCGAGTGGATCGATTCGGATCACCGGCGCGTACTCGACTTGCTCCGGGAGTTCGGCCATGAGCCCGTCCAGAACCAGGAATGGCCGGGCAAGGTGGTGTACAGCGGCAAGCACACCACCGAAGCCCTCCTCTGGAACGATGCCCTGGAGGACGAGCTCAGGGTCGAAGCCGCGGCGCGGGACCACTGCCGGGACCTGTATGAGCCGGCGTGGAGCAACACACGGCACGTCGAGTTGGATTCGAAGAACGTGTCGTCCTTCCTCGCGAACCACACCACGACGGATCGCGGCCGGTGGTGGGTGAACGTCAACGTGCGCAGCGATGAGGGGGACGACCTGTCGCGGATCGGGCTCCTGGGCTGGCTATCCGGCTACTTAAAGTACATGGACCGCGACGGCGACGTGGCAAGCGCCTACCGCATCCCCGGCGGGGCGAAGACCTTGTACGAGGGCATGGCGGCGGCGGCCGATTCCGAGGCGCACTACGGCTACGTGCTGCGGCGGGTGCGCCAGGACGCCGGCGGCGTGACCCTGACCTTCAACATGGGCGAGGCCCGGTTCGACCGGGTCATTCTGACCCTTCCGCCGCCGTGCCTCGAACAGGTCGTGTTCGAGCCGGCGCTGAGCGTCTACAAGCGCTGCGCGGTCGAAGCGTGCGAGATGAGCCGGGCGATCAAGCTCTCGTGGGAGTTCGAGACGCCATGGTGGAAGGACCAAGGCTGGGGCGGCTCGATGAAGTGCGAAGGACCGATTCAGCAGACTTGGGACGCGTCGTTCGGCGAGGCACACATCCTCACCGCCTACGTTTGCGGCCAAGCGGCGCTGGAGTGGTTGGGCCTGGAGGACCCGGTTCGGGCGGGTGTCCACGAACTGTCGATGATCATTCCCGAGGCGGTGCAAACCTACAAGCGCGGCTGGATGCAGGATTGGGTCAACGATCCCTACGCGCGTGGGGCCTTCTCCCACCTTGCGCCGGGCTACGTGCTCGAGCACATGGAGCACATCTCGACCCCCGAGGGACTGATCCACTTCGCCGGAGAACACTGCGCGTCCTGGATCGGCTTCATCGAGGGCGCGCTGGAGAGCGCGGAGAACGTGGTCCGAGAGGTTTTGCAGGCTTGAGCTCCCGGCTCTTCACCAACTTTCGGTGGGGTTTGACCGGCGAGGCTCAATCGATGCTGGTCGAGGGGGAACGCGTCGTCTCGCGAGGATCCGGAGTGGCCCCGGAGGGCGTCGATGCGGTCAACCTGGACGGGCGCTATCTCCTTCCCTCACTGACCGACTGCCACTGCCATATCCTGCCCACCGGGCTCGACCTGGCCAAACTCCACCTCGGCGCGGCGAACTCGAGGGAGGCGGTGCTCGACGCCGTCCGCGGTCGCCATCGGTCACACCCCGACGGATGGCTCTTGGCGGTTCACTACGACCAGAACAAGTGGGGCGGCGAGCACCTGACCCGGACCGAGCTCGATACGATTTCTTCCTCTCGTCCGATTCTCCTGCGGCATGTGAATGGCCACGCCGGGGTTGCCAACACCGCGGCGCTGCAAGCGGCCGGCGTCGGGTTGGATGAAGCGGACCCGGACGACGGTTCCTATGGGCGGGATGCCTCGGGCAAGCTGACCGGCGTCGCATTCGAGGGAGCCCACGAAAGGGTCTCCGGCGCAATTCCCAACCCGACGTTCGAGGAGTCGGTCGAGGCGATTTTGGCCGCCGCCCGGTCGATGGCGTCGATGGGGCTCGGCTCGGCGACGGACATGCAAACCAACGCGCGCGACCTCCCCGCCTACCGGGCCGCGGTCGAGCGGGGCTGTCCGATAGAACTCCGGCTTTACATGGTGTGGAAGGACGTCTTCGGCCCGCGCGCGACCGACCGCAACGAGATCGAGGCGCTACGGGACGGTCCGGGGCCGATCGTCGCCGGCGTAAAGCTGTTCGCCGACGGAGCGATCGGTTCGGCGACCGCGGCGATCTACGGCGGGTACGCCGGCCGGGAGCCGAGCTTGGGCGGAACGAGCGGCCAACTCATGTACAGCAAAGAGCGGCTGATCGAGCGGGTGAAGACCGCCCATGACGCCGGTTTTCAGGTTGCGACTCACGCGATCGGCGACTACGCCTTGGATCTCGTGCTCGATGCGTACGAGGCGACCGGCGGTGCCGCTCGCCATCGGATCGAGCACGCGATGCTGCTGAGCGACCAGCAGATCGAGCGGCTGCACCGCCTGGGTTGTCAGGTGGCGATGCAGCCCGAGTTCCTGGTGCGGTTCGGCCACGCCTACCGTGCCCAGCTCGGACACGCCCGGGCGGGGCACTTGAAGCGGTTCCGGAGCGTCCTGGACGCGGGCGTTGCGCTGGCATTCTCCTCGGACCGGCCGATCTGCGCCGGGAGCCCGTGGACTGGTGTGGAGTGCGCAAGCGCACGGCCGGATGGGTTCGACCCGGCCGAGAACCTCTCGCGCCGTGAGGCCATCGAGCGGTATCTGACGCCGGCGGCGCGGATCGGGGGAGACGCGAACCGAGGGGCGTTGAATCCGGGCGAGCTCTGCGATGCGATCGTCATGGATTCCGATCCGCTGCTTCCCGGCGAACCTGCGGCCCCGGCAAAACTCCAAGTTTTGTCAATGGTGGGAACGGGTGCGGCGTAAGGCGTGTTGAACCTGCTGACGCATAATCCTCCTTCCGCGAAAAGCCGCTCCTGCCGAGAAAGTCAGGGGCGGCTTTTTATTGTGTGAGGGCATCCAGGGGGGAGGGGCCCTAAAGCGAGAGCTCCCAGCTATCCTCGACCAGTCCGACGAAGCGCGCACGAAACGCCCTTCCGCCGTCGATCGGTTTGAGAACTAGCTCCGCGCCGGGAGCCGGAGGCGCGTAGTCGGCCCGCATTACGGGCGAGCTGAGGTGGACCTTTCCGGCTTTGGCCCAAACCACCGAGGAGCGCCCGACCCCGGTCTGCCACTTCAGCAACACAGGTCCCCCGGGTAGCGATCCTGGCGCGACAAGCCAACGGACCGCGAAGTAGATCGCGCCAATGAGGAGTCCGATCGCAAGCGAGAGCTCGATGTTCACTCGGCCGTCTCGCCGCCGAACAGCTCTTTCGCGGACTTGTACTGCTTCATGGCTTCTCCAAGATCGATTTGGGCGTCGGTCAGAATCCCTTCGTCGCGCTTCGCGAGGTAGTTGACCACCTCGCCGCAAGCTTGAGCCAGCAAGTTCAGTGCCAAGATCCGTCGTTCGTGCGACGGGGCGTGATTTTTCGAGGCAGGCCAGGAAGTCAGAAAGGCGACGGCCGCGGCAGCAACGTTTTGAGTCTTCGTGAGGGCGGCGGTCAAGTCGGCGGCATTCTTGCCGAGGGCGACGTTCGGCAAGAGGTCGCGAACGCCGTCGAACGAGCTCTGGATCGCCGAATCGAGGAGCGACACGGTGGCGTCGTACGAGGGCGGGAGCTGCACCACCGAACCGTGGTGGGCGGCTTCTGTGTCGGCGGCAGCGCCGGGAACATCGCCTGCGAATGTCTTCGCGAGGGCGCGGTAGTAGACGGCTTCGACCGTCGAAGCAATCGCGCACGCGGCGTCGAATTCGGTGATCGCGGCCGGATAGTTCAGGCGAAGCAGGTTGACCTCGCCGAGTACGACGTGGGCGTCCGCAACCTTCGGATCGTGGGCCAAGGCATCCTTCGCCGCCATAGCGGCAGCGTCCAGGTTGCCGGCAGCGAGGGCGGAACGAGCGTTCTCGAGCCGCAAGCCGCCCGACGACGGGTTCAGGTTGGCCGCGCGCGCCGCCTCAGCGGCAGCGAGATCGGGATGGCCCGTCTCGTTCAGAAGCTTGATGAGCGCCTCACGCAAGGGCAGCTCGAACGGCTGGCTATCGACCGCATCCCGCAGGATCAAAATCGCCGCATCCTTGTGGCCGTCCCGCAACGCGCTGTCCACGTTCTTGAAGACCTGGGCATTGTCCGCTACCTTGGGAATCTGGGGCTTCGTCGCCTCCAGGTGGGCCAGCGGACCGGCGATCGGATCGACCGGCTGCTGCTTGGGCCGGCTCGGCAGGTTGCCGAACGGACCCGTGTCGAGCAGCAGCGCCCAGGTGTGCCCGATCGAGCGGAGCGAATTGAAGGCATCCAGCTTGCCGCGGCTGTCGACGCTCGACTTGTTGTACAGTTTGTCGCCGTTGGCTTTGTCCACTTGACGGTTGAACTTGTCGGCCTCCGCCTGGGTCACCGTCTTGGTGGGTTGAACAGAATTGACGTCCTTCGAGTTCGATGGATCGACCCAAATCGCATGCGCGTCGCCCTTGTACAACTCGGCACGAGAAAGGACGTAGCCTTCGCGATCCGTGTGTGCTTCGACCACGAGGACGTAGGCGAACTTCATCGACTTTGCGACCTCGAGCGCGGTTTCGAGCGAGGGATTGTCGGTGTTCGGCGCTTTTCCGCTCGAAACCATCGAGCGGAAGATTGCGTCGTTCTTCGACCAGTAAATCGGGCTTACACGCCCGAAATCCATCAACTCTTGGGCAACATAGTCGCCCACCTCGAGGTTCGGGTCGGTGGACCGGGTCTTCTCGACCTGCCGTTGGATGATGAGGACCTCCGGCACGGAACCGGCAAGCCCGATGGCGCTCGCGAGGAGCGCCACGAGGATGAGGAACGGCTTTGCTGTCCTACCCACCCAAGACCTTGAGCGCCGATTCACAAGAAGCCAGCCCACGTTGGTTGCTATCGACGTCGATGCCCTTCTTGATCTGCGCCTGGTACATGTTGATCGCCCGATTGTAAGCCGAGCGGGCCTTCACCGAGTTGCCCAGATTCCGGAAGCAATCGCCGATGCGCTGTTGCACGCGCGGCGAATCGCCGCCCTGGCTGGCGACCCTCGTGTAGGCGCCGGCCGCGCTCTCGTACTTGTGAAGCTGATAATCGGTCTGTGCCGCCTTCAGGAGCGCCGTCACCTGGTTGGAATCGGAAATATCCTCGGATCCACCCGGCCGCGAAGGGGTCGTCGGCCCCATCACGATGTTGATGGTGCCGGGATTCTCGTCGGGAGACGAGGAGTTGTTTGTCGGTTGAGGCGCGGGCCGCGTTATGTCGTTTAGGTGCTCGGGGGGAGGATCGCCGCCGCCTCTGTCGTTCCGATTGGCGTCCACCTGGGGTTTGCCAATCGGCCCTTCCACCGTAAGCGGCGTATTGCCAAGGCCGTAGCCGAGGTCGGGACCAGGCAATTGGCCGCCGCGCGGAGCCTGCGGCAGGTTGATGTCCGGATAGACACGCTCAGCGCCGCCCGTCCCGCCCGTCGATCCACTCACCGGCGGCTGGGTGGTGCCCGGCTGCGGGTTCGTGGTAGCCCCGGGTTGTCCCGACGTCGGGGGCTGCTGGATGGCGCTTTGCTGAACCGGGTTCGTAACCGCCGAGTTCGTAGCCGAATTGGAGGCGACCTTTCCGGCGTCCTTCTTCCCGCTCATGCCGATCGCGGCGAGCGAACCCCCCACAAGCACGAGCACGGCGGCGGCTACGCCGATCATGGCCGCGCTCCTGCGGTTGGGCTCGGGCGTCTCTACGACGCGCTGGGCCAACCGGTTGCGGAGCGCGGCAACCTTCACCTTGTCCAGGGAACTGTCCGCGTTCAGGCCGACGGCGGTTTCGTAGCACTCGAGGGCATCGGCAATTTGGCCAAGGCGCTCGTGGCACAGTCCCTTCAGGGAGTAGGCCATGTGCGAGGAAGGATTCGAAGCAACGGCCGCCTCGGCGATCAGCATCGCCTCGTCCGTGCGTCCCTCGGTAAAGAGGTTGTTGCCCTCGTCGAGCATCTCGGCGAGCTTGATGCGCTCCTGAGCGAGATCGTCGGCAGGCAGCGCCGTGCCGCACTTTTTACAAAAGCTGCTGTCCAGCGGGTTGCCCGTCCCGCACTGCTTGCAAGCGTACATCGCGATTGCCTCCTTCCGGCCTTCGACCGCCCCTCATTGTACCGAAGTCGAGGTGAAGCTAAGACGGTTCTGCGCCGGCTCCAGGTTCGTCCCGTATACTTCGCCCGATGGACGAATCGCTGCTTCGAACCCCCCTCTACGACCGACACGTGGCTGAGGGTGGGCGGATGGTCCCGTTTGCCGGCTACTCCATGCCCGTGCAATACGCGAGCATCATCGCCGAGGCCAAGGCGGTTCGGGCAGGGGCCGGAATGTTCGATGTCAGCCACATGGCTCGGCTCAAGATCAGCGGCGAAGGCACGGAAGCGCTTCTGGAGAACGTGACCACCAACGACGTTTCGAAGCTGACGGATGGGCACGGGCAATACTCCCTGCTTCCCAATGCAACCGGCGGTTGCGTCGACGACATCATCGTCTATCGGATCGCTGACCGGGTGTTCCGGATGGTTGTCAACGCGGCAAACCACGCCAAGGATGTCGCCTGGCTGGAACGGCACAAGCCGTCGACCGTGCAGATCGAGGATCGGACCGATGAGACGTTCATGGTCGCGGTTCAGGGCCCCGCCGCGACGGACATCTTGGCTGGGCTGTCGGACCGCGGGGCGGCGTTTCGAGACGCACCGGCGTTTGGGGTGGTAGATGCAACAGTAGCGGGCGTGAAGGTGTTCAGCGCGCGGTCCGGATACACGGGCGAAGACGGGTACGAGCTGATCGGCTCTGCCAACGACGCGGAGCGGCTTTGGCAGGCACTTCGCGGCGCCGGG
>DATGIR010000164.1:0-9062 GCA_035295605.1 Fimbriimonadaceae bacterium
CGGACTGCCCCGCTACCACCACCCGATCTTCAGCGCCGAGAACTTCGATCGAGCTACCCAGGATCGCTTCTTCCTCTGCATCGAGGCCAAGGATCCCAACTACGAGGCCAAAGCGGTCGAAACCCTGCTCAAGTCGCAGGATCCGCTCAACGTGTCCACCGTGGAGGAGCCGGAGTTCGAATGAATAACCGCCGCCTCCTTTGGCTCCTGACCCTGCCCGGAATCATTGCCGTGTCCGGCTGCCACACCGACATGTGGGTCCAGCCGAAGACCACGAGCCAGCAGGAAAGCGAGTTCTTCGCCCCCAGCTACTCGAGCGCGCGGCCGCTGGTCGCCAATACCGTCGCGCGTGGCTTCCTTCAGGAGGACGAGAAGTTCTTCACCGGCGCGGAGAATAACAAGTGGGTCGCCGAGATCCCCCACATGCCGCAAGTCGGCACCAAAGATTTTGAGCGGTTCATTCGCCGCGGCCAGGAGCGCTTCAACATCTATTGCTCGCCCTGTCACGGTCGGATCGGCGACGGCAAGGGCATGATCTGGCAGCGCGGCTTCGCCCCTAACATCACCGTCGCCACCTACCACACCGACCGGCTGCGGAAGATGCCGATCGGCCACTTCTACGACGTCATCACCCACGGTTACGGTCGGATGTTCTCGTACGCCGCGCGCGTCGAGCCCCAGGACCGGTGGGCGATCGCCGCCTATATTCGGGTTCTCCAATTGAGCCAGCACGCCACGCAAACCGACTTCGATGAGACCGCGCCTCCGCCGCCGCCGGCCGACGCCAAGCAGGGAGGCGCACGATGAAGCCGGGACGAATCAGCCTCGAGAAGATCGCCGCCCCCGCCCTTGGCCTGGGCGCGATCCTTACGCTGGTTTGCTTCGTGATGATGTTCACCGGCGGCCATCAGCGGGAGATGATGCAGTCGTATCTGTTCGGCTACATCTTCTGGATTTCACTCACCCTCGGCTGCTTCGCGATGATGGTGCTCTACCATCTGCTGCGCGCCAAGTGGGTGCTGCCGGTGCTCCGGCTGCTCGAGGCCGGCGGTGGACCGACGATGCTCGCGGTGATGGGGGTGCTTCTCCTGCCGATCGTGATCCCGGTGATGCAGGGCAACGATATCCTCTACGCCTGGGCGAACTCGGCGACGCGGCATAGCGACCTCGTCCTCCGGCACAAGGAGATCTATCTGAACCCGGGTGGATTCACCTTCAGATACGTTCTCTACTTCGTCTGTTGGGCCGGCATTGCCTACTGGTTCCGTCAGTCGACCGCGAAGCAGGAGAAGAGCGGCGACCAGCGCGAGGTAACCAAGCGCAACAACCTCTCCGCGCCCGCGTTCATCTTCTTCGTCATCAGCGTGACCTTCGCCTTCACCGACTGGGTGATGTCCCTCGATGGCCACTGGTTCTCCACGATGTACGGCCTCTGGACCGGAGTCAGCATGGCGATCGGCGGCTTCGCGTTCGTGGTCATGATCTTCTGCTGGAACGCCAACCGCGAGCCGTATAAGTCGGTCATCAGCCCCGCCCTGACCCGCGACATCGGCAACATTCTGTTCGTTCTCACGATGCTTTGGGGCTACACCTCGCTCTCCCAGTATCTGATCCTCTGGTCGGGCAATCTTCCCGAAACGAACTTCTACTACGTCGAGCGCAGCAAGGCGGCCTGGAACATCGTCGGCTTCATGGCGATCCTCGGGCAGTTCTTCCTGCCCTTCATCATGCTGCTGACGCCGCGGAACAAGAAGATCGCCGCCAACCTCGGCAAGGTCGCGTTCTTCATGCTCGCGATCCACGTCATCGACATCTACCAGTACGTGATGCCGGCACTCCGGCACAACGGCCCGGCTCCCACGTGGCAGGACGGTCTGGCGTTCGTTGCGATCGGGCTCCTTTGGGTCGGCCTCACCGGTTGGCTAACCCAGAAGCACGAGCTCTTGCCGGCATTCGACAATCGACTCGTCGCAGGAGGTCAGGGTGCACACTAACGACGAACCCATCGATCCCAAAACCCTGGCGGAAATGGGTTATGAGCGGCGGGACGTTGAGCCGGGTTCCCTCGCGAAGCCCGCGATCGTGCTCTTCGGCGGGACGATCCTTGCCGGAATCATCGGCGCCGGTCTCATTCGGTGGTGGAATATCGTGCCCGAGGTCGCCGTCGAGCAACGCCCGTTTGTGAAGGCGCAGCCGCCGAAGGACACACCCATCCTCCAGAACAACTCTTCGGCGACGGCCGACATCGCCGACCTGCGGCGCCATGAGGCCGAAGTTCTCACGTCGCGCGGCGACATGCCCGGCGGCTTCAAGCACATCACCATCGACGATGCGATCAAGCTGACCGTCCAGCGGGGACTGCCCGAGACCGGGACGCAGACGGTCACCCGCCCGTCCGTACCGCAGGATTTCCCCGCACCCGGCCCATCGAGAGCCGGCACCGCGCGTCCAAGTTCGCCGCCGCCCGCCGCGGCCGCGCCGCAAGGAAACCCGGCGCCCGGCGCGCCCGCTACCACCCCGGCGGGACGGCCCATTCGTCCGCCTGCGCCCAAGGGAGGCAAACAATGACCGGCCACATTTGGCGGAGCCTCTTGGTCTGCGTGGCCGTAACCTGCTCGGCGATCGCGACCGCCCAAGTCACCGAGCCGGTCTACAACCGGGACGGCACCCAGAACAAGATCGCCGGGATCGGCGTGACCCAGAAGCTGGGCGCCGACGTGCCGCTCGATCTCACATTCAAGGATGAGACCGGGGCCGACGTGCGCCTGAGCCAGTTCTTCGGCCACCGGCCCGTGCTTTTGAGCCTCGTGTTCTACAAGTGCAAGGGCATGTGCAGCCTCGAAACCGAGGGCCTCATCGAGAGCTTCACGAAGATGAGCGCCAAGAAGGAAGGCGCCCGCGCCGCTGCCGCCAAGTTCGTCGCCCAGGGCGGCGACGCCAACGGGGCCTACACGCTGCTTGGAAGCGACGTCGACATCCTCAGCGTCAGTATCGACCCCAACGAGGGGCCCGCCGACGCCGCCGACAAACGCAAGGAGATCCTCTCCAACTTCAAGGACGACTCCGCCACGAAGGGTTGGCACTTCCTGACCGGCGACCTCGGCACGCTCAATAAGCTCGTGAGCGCCGTCGGCTTTCAGTACACCTACAACTCGCGCAACAAAGCAATCAGCCACCCGACCGCCGTCATCCTCCTTTCCCCGGCCGGCAAGGTGAACCAATACTTCTTTGGCACCGCCTATCCCGAAAAGCCGCTCCACGACGGGATACTGCTCGCCTCCACCAACGTCGTCGGCCCGCAGGCCGTTCCGATTCTCCTCGGCTGTCTCAGCCACGACGCCATGACCGGCAAGTACACCGTGAACGTCGAGCAGACGCTTCGAGTGATGTGCGTGCTGACCGTTATCGTGCTCGCCGTATCCGTATGGCGGATGGGCCACCGCAAAGCCAAGACCGAGGAGGGGCTGACCGCTCACGTAAACCATGGGTAACTTCCCCCTCGCTCCTCCGCAGGCCTCCGAGTTCGCGCACCAGATCGACCCGCTGTTCTATGCGCTGACCGCGGTCTGCGTTTTCTTCGGCGGCATCACCTTCCTCGTGGTGATCTACTTCTCCCTGCGCTACAAGCGGGGCACGAAGGCGGATCGATCCAACCCGAAGCACGAGCACCTGCCCCTCGAGATCAGCTGGTCGATCTTCCCGCTGATCCTCGCCCTCGTCTTCTTCTGGTTCGGCGCGAAGCAGTTCATCTACGCCAAGACCCCGCCGAAGGACGCGATGGAAATCTACGTCGTCGGCAAGCAGTGGATGTGGCACATCCAGCACGCCGAGAGCGGCGTCCGCGAGAACAACACCCTGCATGTCCCTATCGGGCGGCCCGTCAAGCTCACGATGATCTCGCAGGACGTGCTTCACGCGTTCTACATTCCCGAGTTTCGAATCCAATACCACGTCGTTCCGGGCCGCTACACGCAGTCTTGGTTCACGGCTACCAAGCCGGGCACGTACCACCTGTTCTGCGCGATGTACTGCGGCACCCAGCACTCCGAAATGGGCGGCTACGTCTACGCTATGAAGCCGGACGACTACGCCCAGTGGATCAAGAACGGCGGCAACGATCCCCAGCCGCAAACCTTGGTCGAGCGAGGCGGCTCGATCTACACGAAGATGGCTTGCGAAGGCTGCCACACCGAAAAGGACACGATTCACGGGCCGTCCCTCTACAGCCTCTACGGCAAGACGCGCCGCTTCACCGACGGCACGACCGCCGTCGCCGATGACGCCTACATTCGCGAGTCGATCTACAAGCCCGACGCGAAGATCGTCGCCGGCTACATCGACACGATGTCGCCCTATGTTTCAGGCACCCAGCCCGGCGCGATCAGCGAAGAGGACATGCTCGCCCTCGTCGCCTACATCAAGACGCTGGGCACGACCAACATGCCCCTCGACAAGAGCCTGAGCGGGACTCAGCGCGGAGTGACGCCCAACTCGAAGGTGCCCGGTTCCGCACGCGTCACCGCAGTCGGCGCCCTGGGCTTCGAGAAAGACAATCCGGAGGCGAACCGGCTACGTAACGGAAAACCGGCGGTAGGCGCCCTGGGAAGTGAGAACTGACATGAGTAGCATCACGGCAACCGGCACCATTCCGGCCGCTGAGCCGGCTGAAAAGAACTATTTGAATGTCACGACGACGTTCAAGTCGTGGGCTCTGACCCACGACCACAAGCGAATCGGGGTCATGTACCTCGTAACGATCGCGATCTTCTTTGCCGTCGGCTCGCTGATGGCGGGGCTCATTCGCGCCGAGCTCACCTCGCCCACCGGCAACTTCCTCGAGTCGGAAACCTATAACAAGGTCTTCACCGCTCACGGCGTCATCATGATCTTCTGGGTGCTGCTGGCCGCCGTGCCCGGCATCCTTGGCAACTTCGTCATCCCGCTCATGATCGGGGCGCGTGACGTCGCCTTCCCGCGCCTGAATCTGCTCAGCTACTACTTCTTCGTGGGCGGCGGCCTCCTCGCGATCGCCGCGGTTCTCAGCGGCGGCGTCGACACGGGATGGACGTTCTACGTTCCGTACGCCAGCCTCTACTCGAACTCACAAGTGGGACTTGCGGTGACCGGCGCGTTCCTCGCCGGCTTCAGTTCGATCTTCACCGCCGTCAACTTCATCGTCACGGTCCACAAGATGCGGGCGCCCGGAATGACCTGGTTCCGGTTGCCGCTCTTCATCTGGTCGGCCTATGCCACCTCGCTGATCGTCGTGCTGGGCACGCCGGTGGTCGCGATCACCCTGATGATGATGCTCGCCGAGCGCACGCTTCACATCGGCTTCTTCAGCCCCGAGCTCGGCGGTGATCCGGTTCTCTTCCAGCACCTCTTCTGGTTCTACAGCCACCCGGCGGTCTACATCATGATTCTGCCGTCGTTCGGCGTTCAATCCGAGCTGCTGGCCGCCTTCAGTCGCAAGCGCGTCTTCGGCTACCACTTCGTCGCGTTCTCTTCGCTGGCGATCGCGGTGCTCGGCTTCCTGGTCTGGGGGCACCACATGTTCGTCTCCAGCCAGTCGATGTACCAGGGCGTCGTCTTCTCCCTGATCACGTTCCTCATCGCGGTTCCCACCGCCGTGAAGATCTTCAACTGGACGTCGACGATCTACAAGGGCACCGTCCGGCTCCATGCCCCGATGATCTACGCGATCAGCTTTATGGGCCTCTTCATCATCGGCGGTCTCACCGGGCTGTACCTGTCGACCATGTCGACCGACATCCACCTGACCAATACCTACTTCGTGGTTGCGCACTTCCACTACGTCATGGTCGGCGGCGCCATCACCGGCCTCCTCGGCGGCATCCACTATTGGTGGCCGAAGATGTTTGGAAAAATGTATCCGGACCGGCTAGCTCAGATCACCGCGATCATCGTCTTTCTCGGCTTCAACCTCACCTTCTTCCCGCAGTTCATCGTGGGTTGGCTGGGCATGCCGCGGCGCTACCACTACTACTACCTGGAGCCCCAGTTCCAGCCGTACAACATCATGTCGAGCATGGGCGCATCCATCCTCGGCCTCGGCTTCCTGATCACCGGCGGCTACCTCATCTGGTCGCTTAAGTTCGGCGCAAAGGCCACCTCGAATCCGTGGGGCGCCCACGGCCTCGAGTGGACGATTCCTTCGCCGCCGGACCTTCACAACTTCCCGACGACGCCCATCGTCACCGATGACGTTTACGACTACGAAGCGCTCGATGCGGCCGGGCTGAGCGGTGGCGTGGTTGCTCCGCAGGGGGTTTCATAGGTATGGCGGCAACCGGCGCCCACGCTGACGAACACCTCGAGCACGGCGAGCACGAAGGCCCGCTGCACGAGCAATACGAGGACATCGACCAGCAGAACGAGTCCTACATCGTCGGGATGTGGGCCTTCCTCGTCACCGAGGTCATGTTCTTCGGCGCGCTGTTCGTCACCTACGTGCTCTACCGCACGCGCTACCAGCACGACTTTTGGGTCTCCCACCTGGAGACCAACACGCTTCTCGGCGGAATCAACACCACGGTGCTGCTGACGAGCTCCCTGACGGTGGCGCTTGCCGTCCGAGCGGCGATGCTCAAGAACCGCACGGGCGTCATCCTCGGTTTGATTCCGACCTTGATGGGCGCGGTGACGTTCCTTGTCATCAAGTACTTCGAATACGCCGAGAAGTTCGCCCACAACCACTACCCCGGCCCCACGTTCATTCCCCCGAGCGGCGCCGCCAAGGGGCCGTCGCAGATCTTCTTCTCGATGTACTTCGGCATGACCGGTCTGCACGGCATCCACGTTCTCATTGGCATCATCGTGATCGGCGCGCTCCTCTACCTTTGGTACAAGAAGCGGCCGGTCGTGACCGAGGATTACGTGCCGACCGAAATGGTCGGCCTCTACTGGCACTTCGTCGACCTCGTCTGGATCTTCCTCTTCCCGCTCTACTATCTGATTCCCAAGTAACCATGTCCAACAAGTCGCCGGTCGGCGCTCAGCACCACATCACGCCCGTTTGGATCTACCTGGCCAACTGGGGAGCGCTTCTCGTGTTCATGGGTCTCACCATCGCATGCGCCAAGGTTTCATTCCCGGGTGGATCGATGACGAACAACATCGTCGCGATGACGATCGCCAGCATCAAAGCGATCCTCGTCATCCTCATCTTTATGGGTGTTTGGTACACCACCAAGCTCGCCAAGCTTTGGTCGATTATCGGCTTCCTCTGGCTCACGTTCGCGTTCGGAATCCTGATCGACTACAACACCCGCGATGCGATCCCGGGGCCCTACGACGACGCCGGCTCCGCCCTCCGGTACGGCAAGGCCATCGACCTGAAGCCGACGCCGGGCGACTCCGCCCCCGAGGTTCACGGCGAGGCTAAGAAGGTCGAGTAAGCGCCAGCAGCTCGGCCCGCACCCGTTCGCAGAACGCCTCCGAGCTGATCTTCTCGTCCGGTAGCCAGGGCTCGCCCCACCGTATCCATACCGACCGAAATGCCGGCCGCGGAATCAGCTTGCCGTACGGCAGAATCCTGGCCGTATTCGTGAGTCCGCAGCAAACGATCGGAACCCTCGCCTGCCGCGCGATCAGCGCGACGCCTGGCTTGATCGGAAGCATTTCGCCCGTCTCGCTCAGCTCGCCCTCCGGAAACACGCACACGGCATTCCCCGCGTTAAGCAGATCGATCGCCTTCTTGAGCGCGGCCCGGTCCGGCTCCCCGCGCTTTACCGGAAATGCCCTAAAGAACTTGAGGAACGGCGGCAGCCCGCGCATATCCCAAAGCTCGGACTTAGCCATGAAGTAGATATGGCGCGGGCAGAAGGCCTGGACCACCACCGGGTCGACGTCGGCCCGGTGGTTGGCCAGAATGAGCACCCCGCCCTTCCTCGGAATCCGCTCCGGATTTCGCCCGCGAACCGGGCCCAGCAGCTTGAGAACCGGCATGATGATGGGCCAAAGCAGGATAAAGATCCAATTTGGAAAGGGCCTCCTATTCACTCGTCAGCCCTGCCAGTACCATCCCGACCGCCTCCGGGTAGGCCCGATGCTCGAGCGCTAAAACTCGGGCAGCCAGGCTATCCGGCGTATCGTCCGGCATCACCGGGCATCGAAGCTGATGGATGACCGCCCCCTCGTCGTAGGCGTCCGTGACGTAATGCACCGAGCAGCCGCTTTCGCTCTCCCCGGCGGCGAGAACCGCCTCGTGAACGTGGTGGCCGAACATCCCCTTGCCGCCGAACTTAGGCAAAAGCGCGGGATGGATGTTGAGCACCCGGTTCCGGTAGGCGTGCAGCACGTGCGGGGGTAGCAGGCGGAGGTACCCGGCCAGGCACACCAGGTCGATCTCATAGCCGCGCAGGAGCCCTATCAGGAGGGCATCGAAGTCGGTCTCGCGGTCGGAAAAGGAGGCGACAGGGACGCCCGTCTCGCGCGCGGCGCTCAGCGCCGGCGCCTCGGGGTTCGAGCCATACACAAGCTCAACGCTTGCCGGCATCTTTCCGTGCCGCCCCGCCTCGACGAGCGCGAGCATGTTCGAACCCCGCCCCTTGGTGCCCACTATCACGGCTAGCCGTGCGGAAGGGAATTGGTAATTAGGGATTGGTGGATTGGAGGGCGAGGCTTCTAAACTCAACTTCATGATTGTGCAAGACCTCGACGTCCATAAACGAAGCATCGAGCAGGCGATTGCGATTCGAAGAATTGCGCGAACGTCTCCCAAGGAAGAGCTCTTCGTACTGTCGGCGCAATTATCCCGAGCAGCCATCTCGGTGCCGTGCAACCTCGCTGAAGGCGCAGCGCGCGATGGCGACCGGGAGTTTGCTCACTTTCTCTCGATCGCTCGAGGCTCGTGCGCGGAAGTATTGACGCTACTCGAGGTGTGCGCGGGACTCGATTACATCAAGCCGGACTTGGAACTCATCGACCAAGCGCGTATCGTCGCCAAAATGCTGACGTCACTGAGTCAACGCACTCGCACAAGGCTGGCCGTCGGGGAAGAGTCGAAGCGTCGAGGCACCCGTTGAAGCGCCTCAATCCAC
>DATGIR010000165.1:0-9099 GCA_035295605.1 Fimbriimonadaceae bacterium
TTCGGGGTAGCTGAAGCCGGTGCTCGGGTCATGGCACGAGACGCAGGCCATGCCGCCCGGCTCTGAAAGCGTGGTGTCGTTGAACAGGAGTTCGCCGAGGGCGGCGACGTTGGGCGAAGTGGGAGGCGAAACCGGCGGAATCGACTGTCGGTGTGACGGCGGGGCCGTGAAGAACGCGGCCAAGAACGTCGCCGAGCAGGCAAAGACAGGCAGGTGCTTGGGCAGCCTTGATCGCATATCCCCTCTCCGAGAAAGTATACGGCGGGATAGGTGCTTGAGACAAATTCTGGTAATTGTTGTGGGCTCTTGGTCGGGTCCCGTGCCCCCAGCGCACGGCAGCCTGCGTTACCATATAGGTCGGAGTTATCTCGAAGGTTCGGGATTTGGAGAGGAATGAATAGACGCTTTGCTTTCTTTGCCCTTGGTGTTGCCGGGCTCGCCTTGCTCTTGGCGCCTCAATTCGGCGTTTCCGCGCGTCAGCAGCTCAAAGGCGGATCCGGCTTGGGAATCGGGGGTACGCGGCCACCGTCCGGCACCTGGGCTCCCTTGACGAACCAGCCGCCTAACAACACGACTGGAACTACCTACTTCACCGCTTCCGAGATGTTCCTGATGACCGACGGCAGCGTGCTTTGCATGGCCGCCGACTCGAGTTACGATTTTTCAACCGCCTCCTGGTACACCGATCCGTCAGTTTGGAAGTTGACGCCCGACATCAACGGCAGCTACGCGAACGGCACCTGGTCGCAGGTTGCCTCGATGAACCACTCCCGGCTCTACTTCGGGTCGTCGGTGCTCGCGGACGGGAGGCTCATCGTCTGCGGCGGCGAGTACGCGGACGGCAGCACGCAGACCACCGGCGGCGTTTGGACCAACGAGTGCGAGATCTACGATCCGGTGGCCAACACGTGGACCGAGCTCAGCCCGCCGAGCGGCTGGAACAACATTGGGGATGCGCCGTGCATGGTGCTGCCGAACGAGAAGTTCCTCCTCGGCTCCGATTTCAACACGAGCAACGCGATCTTCGACCCCTCGTCGAACTCTTGGTCGCCCGCGGCGAGCATTCCGAGCGCCGATCAAAACCAGGATGAGTCGGCTTGGGCGCTGATGCCGAACGGAAGGGTGCTGGTCGTGAGTTGCTTTGGCCACCCGGATTCGCTCTACTACGATTACACGACAGACTCGTGGACCGACGCGGGGAACCTGCCAACCGACCTCGTCGATCCGGGCTCCTTGGAGTTGGGAGCCGCCAACTTGCTGCCGAACGGAAAGGTATTCGTTATCGGAGCGACGCCGGGGACGTGTATCTACACGCCGTCCTCGAACACCTGGGTAAATGGCCCAATGCCGCCCTCCGTTTCGGTGAACGGCACGCCTACGGTCCTCACGGCGCCGGACGCTCCGGCGGCGATGATGCCGAACGGCAAGGTGCTAATGGCGATGACGCCTTACAGCCCCGGAGGCTACGGGAACGATACCAACGTCGTGGAGTTCGACGGAACCAATTACGCGATCGGAACGACCCCGCCGCTCCTCCAAGGTGCTCCTCCCTACGTCGGACGTTTCCTGGTTCTGCCGACGGGGCAGATTCTCTGCACCGCCAGCGGCGACTCGGACGCGGCTAACAACACGGTGTACATCTACACCCCTGACGGAACCTATCAATCCGCCTGGCAGCCGACGATCAGCTCTGTCGCCAGCACCCTGCACCAGGGCAGCGCGAACAACCCGTTGACCGGTACCCAGCTCAACGGCATCAGCCAGGGCTCGGCCTACGGCGACGACTCGACGAACTTCACGAACTATCCGATCGTGCGCATCCAGAACGTGGTGACCGGACACATCTCCTACTGCAAGACCCATAACCACAGCACGATGGCGGTCGCCACCGGCAGCGCTGTAGTATCGACTCAGTTCGACATCCCGGTAGGGGTGGAAACCGGGCCGAGCTATCTCTACGTGGTGGCTAACGGGATCCCGTCCGCGGCCCAGCCGGTGAACGTTGTGGCGCCGCACGTGGTGCTTCCAAGTGGCTACTCGCTGTTCAGGGGTGTGGCCAACGGCGGTGGTCTCGGCAGCCTGTTCTTCGCGGACGGCAGCACGCTGAACGCGCTGGTCGGCCCGACGCTCAACACGAGCGAGTCGCCGATCCAGGTCGTCATTACGGGTACCTCGCCGACGGCGACGCCAACCTCTTTCCAGCTCATGACGACTTCGAAGATGAACTCACCAGGGACTTCGCAGTCGATCTCCCTTTGGAACTACTCGACGGGAGCGTACGACGTGCTCGACACACGCTCGATCAGCACGAGCAACCTAACCGTCACCGTAACCGCGAGCGGCACGCTCAGCCACTACGTCGGTGCGGGCGGCGCCGTTCAGGCGCGGATCTCGTACAAGCAGACCGGGCCGACCACGACCCCGCACTGGGGCACGCTGATCGATCTGGCGAACTGGATCATCCAGTAACCTTCGCATAAGGGCCGCCCGGCACCGCCGGGCGGCCCTTCCTGCTGCTTGGGGAGTACGATTGAGGCTCATGAGCGAGAAGCGCCTCGTCATCATCGACGGTTTCAGCCTGCTGTTCCGGGCGTTCTACGCGACCCGGTTCATGAGCACGACGGACGGGCGCCCCACGAACGCCCTGTTCGGCTTCACCGCGATGCTTTTCCTCCTGCTGGAGAAGATCCGGCCGACGGCGGTGCTGGTGGCGCTGGATGCCCCGGGCAAGACCTTTCGGCATGCCGACTACGCCGAGTACAAGGGCACGCGACGCGAGACCCCCCAAGAGCTGGGGGTACAGCTCACGGCGGCGAGGGAATTCATCGCTGCGCTCGGAATCCCAACCCTCGAGAAGGTGGGCTACGAGGCGGACGACGTGGTCGGAACGGTCTCCCGAAAGGCGGAGGCGAACGGTTACAACACGACGATCGTCACCGGCGACCTGGATGCGTTGCAACTGGTCGACGACTGCGTTAGCGTGCTGACACCCAAGATGGGGATGACCGACACGGTGATCTACGACCCGGCCGCGGTTCGCGAGCGGTTTGGTTTCGACCCGGTACAGCTCACGGATTACAAGGCGCTCAAGGGCGATACGAGCGACAACATCCCCGGAGTTGCCGGCATCGGGGACAAGGGCGCGACCGAGATGATCCAGAAGTTCCACACGGTCGAGGAGCTGCTGCAGCGCTACGACGAGTTGGACCCCAAGTACAAGAAAAAGCTCGACGGCAACGAGGAGGCGATGCTGCGGTGGAAGCGGCTTGCCACGATCGATTGCGACGCGCCGGTCGAGTACGACTTCAAGCCGTTCGTGCTCCACACACACGAGGTGGAGTCGGCGGTCGCATTTCTCGAGGCGTACGAGATGCGCAGCCATGCCCGGAGAGCGCCAGCGATTCTCGGGCCGTATGTCGACGGAGCGAATGTCGAGGCGCCGATCGCGGAAGTGAAGGACGAGGCGATCGAGGCGCGGCTGGAGAAGGCGGGGTCGCTGGAAGCGGTTTCGGGGTTCGTGGCGGGCCGGCCATTTGCGGCGTACTTCCCGGCTTCCGCCGCGCCCACGAACCTCTTCGACGATCCGGAGAGGGTCGCTTACATCGCGATCGGGCAGGACGTGAGGGAGGTTTCCGGACCGGTCGCGGCAGAGTTGATCAAGCAGGCGCCCGAGCTGGCGACGATGCACGACGCCAAGCCACTCTACCGCCGGGCGTATCAGGCGGAGCGGGTGGCCTCGCCGGGGCTGGACACGATGCTCGCCGCGTTCGTGCTGCAGTCGGGGCGCGGCTCGTATCCCTTGCGGGACACGGTTCAGGGGTACCTGGAGGTCGCCCCGCCGACGACACCGGAGCAGATGGCGGTGGCGCTGGGAATGCTCGGGCCGGTGCTGACGGACCGGGTGGAGAAGGAGGGGCAGACGCGGGTCCTCCGCGAGATCGAGATGCCGTTGATCCCGATCCTTGCGGCAATGGAGACGCTCGGAATCAAGGCGAATCGGGACGGGCTGCGCGAATTTAGCAAGGCGCTGGAGGTCGCAATCGCCGACGCTCAGGCCCGCGCGTATGCACTTGCCGGCTCTGAATTCAATCTGGGTTCGCCGAAGCAGCTCGGCGAGATGCTGTTCGACAAGATGGGCTTGCCGGGAGCTCAGAAGACGAAGACCGGCTACGCGACCGGCGTCGAGGTGCTGGGGCTACTGGCGCCGGAGCACGAGATTGCGGCGGTAGTGCTGAACTGGCGCGAGCTGACGAAGCTCAAGTCGACCTATGCGGATGCCTTGGAGCGGCTGATCCAGTCGGATGGTCGAATCCACACCACCTATAACCAGACGGGAGCGGCGACGGGGCGGCTCAGCTCGAACGACCCGAACCTGCAGAACATCCCGATCCGGACCGAGCTCGGGCGGGGCATCCGGCGGGCGTTCGTGGCCGATGCCGGGTACGAGTTGGCCTCGCTCGACTATTCCCAAATCGAACTGCGGGTGCTGGCGCACATGTGCCATGAGCCGGCGCTGGTCCACGCCTTCGAGACCGGCGAAGACGTCCACACCGTGACCGCGCGGCGAATCTTCAACTTGGGGGACGCGGCGCCGACCAAGGAGCAGCGGCGACAGGCGAAGATGCTGAACTACGCGGTGCTGTACGGGGTGACGGAGTACGGCCTGGCCCAACAGCTTGGGGCGGGCTTTTCGGTGGCAGAGGCCAAGGAGCTGATCGCGAACTACAACGAACGCTTCCCGAGCGTCGCCGACTATACGAAGTCGATTGTTGTTGAGGCGAAGAGCAAGGGATTTACCACGACGGTGATGGGGCGGCGGCGCTACTTCCCAGAGATTCACGCGGCGAAGCTGAACGACCGCAGGTACGCGGAGCGCCAGGCGATGAACGCGCCGATGCAGGGCACCGCGGCGGACATGATGAAGCTCTCCATGATCGCGGTCGATAAGCTGTTGACCGGGAAGAAGACCCGGATGCTGCTGAACGTGCACGATGAGCTGGTGTTCGAAGTGCCGCCTGCGGAAGAGGTGCTGCTGCCGGAAATCGCGAAGGCGATGGCGAGCGCGCTGCCGCTGGACGTTCCGGTGGATGTGGATGCGAAGGTTGGCCCCGACTGGGATGATATGAAGGCGATTAGAGAGTAACCCTACTCACCGAGGAAGTTGGCCTGAACCTTGGTCATCTCTTGCTGCATCTCGACGAGGTTGCGGTAGATGCCGCCCTCCTTCTCCAGCAGCTCGGCGTGGGTGCCGACCTCGGCGATCATGCCTTCGTCGATGACGATCAGGCGGTCGGCGTTGCGAAGGGTCGAGAGGCGGTGGGCGATCGCCACCACCGTTCGCCCCGACACCAGCCGCTCCAGCGCCTCCTGGATCATCCGCTCGGTCTGGGTGTCCACGCTGGCGGTCGCTTCGTCGAGAATCAGCACCCGCGGGTTGTGAAGGATCGCTCGCGCGATCGCGATGCGCTGGCGCTCGCCGCCGGAGAGGCGCTGGCCTCGTTCGCCGACATAGGTGTCATACCCGTCCGGGAAGTTGATGATGAAGTCGTGGGCATTGGCGGCTTTGGCCGCCTCGATGATCTCCTCGAGCGTCGCTTCCGGCCGGCCGTACGCGATGTTGTAGCGGATCGAGCCTGGGAATAGGTAGTTCTCCTGCAGCACCACGCCCACCTGCCGACGAAAGTCGTCCAGGCTGATCTTCCGCAGGTCGACGCCGTCGAAGCAGATTGTTCCCTGGGTTGGGTCGTAGAAGCGCATCAGCAGGTTGATCAGCGTTGACTTGCCGGCGCCGGAGTGGCCGACCAAGCCGATCATCTCGCCCGCCCCAATCGAGAGGTCCAAGCCGTGCAGCACCTCGCGCGACCGGTCGTAGCCGAAATGGACGTCCTGGAACTCGATGGCCCCCCTCATGTGCGGCATCTCGACCGCGTCCGGCGCGTCGGCGATGTCGTCCGGGAGGTCCATGATCTCGAAGACCCGCTCGGCGGCAGTGAGGGCGCGAGTGGACCAGTCGATAATGCGTTGAAGCGCCATCAGAGGCTGCTGCAGCATGCCGACGAGGGCGACGAACGCGGTGAGTTGGCCGAGGGTCATCGTTCCCGCTATTACGCCCCGGCCGCCGAACCACCAGGTGATCACGATGGTCAGGGCCATCGTGAACTGCACGGCGGGGAAGAAGGTCGCCCAGCTGGATTCGGCGAGGTAGCCGGTTCTGGAGAGATCCTTGATGCGCCGCTCGAAGCGCCCGACCTCGCGGTTCTCGCCGTGGAAGGCCTTGACGACCCGCGTCCCCTGCAGTACGCCGTTGAGGGTGCCGCCGAGGCGCGACCAGTTGTGCCAGAAGCGGCTCCAGACCCGTTCCATGCGCTGCCGGAACATCCGCACCGCCAGGAGCACGAACGGCACCGGGATGATCACGTACGGCGCGATCCGGGCGTTAGTCATGAACAGGGCGATGGGAATGCCGATGAGCAGGGCGAACTGTTGCAGCAGCACCGGAATGCCGTCGACCAGCACCTCGTAGAGGGCGCCGGTGTCGTTGGTCATTCGGGACATGATCGAGCCGACGTTGCGCCGGTCGTAGAAGCCGAGCGAGAGGCTCTGCAACTTCTCAAACAGACTGGCCCGGATGGCGACCGTGATCCGCATGCCCAGATACGAAACGTTCCGACCGCGGGCAATCTGGACCACCATGTTCAAGGCATACGAGCCGAGGATGAGGAGCATCGTTGGCGCGAGCATCGAAAGCTCGCGCTTGATCAGAACGTTGTCGATCAGAAACTTGCTCAGGAAGGGCGGAACGATCTGGACGAGGGTGCCGCTCAGGGTTAGAACCGTGCCCCAGACCAGCCGCAGGCGCAGGCCGTGGGTGTAGCTGAACATCCGCAGCAGCGTTTTGCCGCGGTCGACGCAGAACGGGCAGACCTGGCTGTCTTCGCCCAGCGGCCGCTTGCAGTGCGGGCAAAGCGGGGGCGCGTCGGCATCGGGCGGCAGCGGCTTGCCTTCGATGAGGTTCTTGAGACGCCGCTCGGTGTCGCTGAGCTGGAGCGAGCGGGCGTTCGTGGAACGGATCAGCTCGACCTCGCGGCCCTCGTGGGTCGCAACGATGGCGTAAGCGTCGACGAGCTGTTCGGTCCGGGTTTCGGTTAGCTCCGCCACCGGATAGGCGGCGACTAACTGCTCGCCCGCAGGCGTCTGCTCGTAGCGGGTGGCCTCGATCGGGGTGACCACGAGGCGCGACGTTCCGAGCCGACCACGATGGTTGAGGTCGGCCTCGACTGAAAACAGGACGTCGTCGTTACTGCCTTCATCTGCCTTGGGAGAAGGCAAAGTGGTGGCCATCCGAAGCTTAAAGACTACCTTCGTGGAGGCTCGTGGCTTGTGGGTGGTGGCTTGTGGCACCGGCTTTAGCCGGTGGTCGTGGCTCGTGGCTTGTGGGTGGTGGCTTGTGGCACCGGCTTTAGCCGGTGGTAGTGGCTCGTCGCTTGTGGCTCGTGGCTTGTGGCACCGGCTTTAGCCGGTGTTAATGGCTTGCGGGCTTATAGATGTATTCGAGGAGTTCGTCGGTATCGTCGCGCGCCTCGGGGGCCCAACCGTCCGGCGTGATGGACCCGTAGATCGCGGCGGGATGCCCGCCGCGGTAGGCCCAGCCCTGGTCGCCGTAGCTGTAGTGCCAATACTCGCTCGGATAGTTGGTGATCCCGGCCGAAACAAGCGCGCCGGAAAGAATCGCCCGATTCTCGAGCGCCTCCTGGGAGAGACCCGGCACGTCGAGGGCGAAGCACTTGACGTCGCGCCGCTCGAACGGGCTCGTGACGTCGTACGGCTTGCCGTCGGGGTCCACCAAATCGATATCCATCGCGCCCCCGGTGGTGTGCGGAGGCGGGACACGTTCGTTCATCGGCGCGGTGAACCGGTTCACAAACAGCCTAATTCGAGCGTCGCTCCAGCTTGGGTTGTCGCCCTTGATTCGCTGCCAGACGGAGGCATACATTCGGCGCTGGATGTAGGGCGGACGCCAGCCCTCGATCACGGCCAGTCGGTATCGACCGGCCAAGGACGCGGCGGCGGCGGCCAGCCGCTCGGCCACTCCCTTCCGGATGAGCGTCTCCCGCCGATAGTCGAACCTTGCGCGGCCCTGAAGGACGCCGGAAATGGCGGTGAAGTCCGCGAGCGGCTCGCCGCATTCGCGGATCGGGATCGCCCGCAGATCGGAAACGGGCTCGGCCGGCGAGATCGGCTTGGCGGCTCGTGCCTGGTTGCTCTCGGCTTGAGCCACTAGTTCGGTGTGATCCACTCGGCCAGCTCGGCGGCGCCTACCGGGTAGCACGAGGTGCTCGGCATGTTCATGTTCTGGTTCTGAAGAATCGGAATCAGGGCCTGAACCCTTTCGAGCGTGTCGGTTGTTTCGAGCAGCCGCTGCTTGTCCAGGTTCTCCATGGAGAGCAGATTGGCGATGGTGAACGAGAGGACAACGGGATCCGAGGGGAAAACCACCTGTACGTTGAACTCCTGGCGGGCGAAGAGCTTCTGTACGAGGAGCTCGAACTCCTGCCGGGCGGCGAGAAAGAGATTCTCTGCCTCCGACTCGTTTTCAATCTCGTGCTCCATGAGCGGCTCGACGTATCCAGTGAGGTAGGGCCGGCTTTCGTCGAGTCGGCGGATCCGAAAACGCCGTTCTCCGTGAACCTGGATGTCCATTCTGCCGTCATCTAAGTAGTCCACTTTTTCGATATGGACGGCGGTGCCGACCATGTAGGGGTCGGCCACTTGGCCGACCTCGTCACCGGATCGAATTAGGACGATGCCGAACGGGCGCTCCTCGTGAATGCAGTCATGAACCAGTTCTTTGTACCGATCCTCGAAGACGTGCAAGCGGATGTGCGCGTAGGGAAAAAGGACGGTGTGTAGCAGGAAGAGCGGCAGTTCTTCGAGTTCTTGCGCCATTGCCCGAATCACATTATACGTTCGGCTTTTGGCACGAACGGTGTTCTAACCGTTCTTTCGGGGGCTCCGGCCGGGATCGAGAGGGAGCCTCATTACATTAAGGATTTAAACGCAATTTTAACAATACACAGACATCCTATCGACGGGCGTTCG
>DATGIR010000166.1:0-10259 GCA_035295605.1 Fimbriimonadaceae bacterium
CGGCATCGACGACACCCAGTGCGGCTTCAAGATGTTCAAGGCGCCGGTCGCCCGCGACATCTTCAAGCGGTGCACGATGAACGGCTTCTCATTCGACCTCGAGGCGTTGATGATTGCTCGGGACTTGGGCTACCGGATCGACGAGATTCCGATCCGATGGTCGCATCAAGAGGGATCCAAGGTGGTGTTGCTGCGGGATGGCCCTCGCGCGCTTCGGGATCTGGTGATTCTCCGACTTCGATCCCGGAGGAAACGTCTTCGTGAATCCTGACGAATACCGTCGGATGTTCGAGTTGGAGAGCCACTACTGGTGGTTTGTGGCACGCCGGAGGCTGGCGTTCCGCCTGCTTCGGATGGCTCTGCCCGAGGTCGTGCGTCCACGCATTCTCGATTTGGGGTGCGGTACCGGCGCCTTTGACGTGGAACTTTCCCGATACGGTGATCCGGTTGGCGCGGATATGAGCCGATTGGCGCTGGACCTGGCCCATAGCCGCGGCTCCTTCGACTTGGTTCAAGCAGATGGGTCCGCCCTCCCATTCAAGGCCGGCACATTCGATGCCTCGATCGGTTTGGACGTGTTCGAGCACATCGAGAACGATGCTGCCGCGCTCGCCGAGTGCTCGCGCGTCCTCCGTCCCGGTGGCGTGCTCGTGCTGACGGTTCCCGCCTTCCGGACCCTGTGGGGGCCGCATGACGTAGCGCTTCACCACTTCCGCCGCTACAGGAGGGCTGAGGTTCGGGAGCGACTGGTAGCCGCCGGCTTACATCCCATCCGCTTGTCCTACAGCGTGTTCTTTCTGTTCCCGCTCGTACTTCTGGTCCGTCTGTTCGAAAAGCGCAAGCGCGGTCCGGCCGAGGCGTCCTTGCCAATCGTCCCTCGATGGCTGAATTCCTCCCTTATCGGGCTCGGCGACGTCGAAGCCGCCCTGATCACCCGGCTCGCGCTTCCCTGGGGAAGCAGCGTTGTGGCGGTCGCCCGAAAGCACACGTAGGGGTTGAGGGCGAGATTCGTTTGAGACGATCAGTGTCTAGTCCTAAAACTGGCATTACTTTTCGTCTCATTGTGGTAGATCATAAGATGGGTGGGGGAATTGGACGTTCTCGACGATTGGCTGCGCCAACTTGGTGCTGAGGGTTCCGTTTTGCGGCACTGCCGGATGTCGGCGACGTGGGGCTTCCAAACGCCCTGTCGAAGCCCGTTTTCGTTCCACATCGTTACACGCGGAAGCTGCTGGGTTCGGCTCGAGGGCGAGGCGCCATTCCAACTCCTTCAGGGCGAAGCGGTCTTCTTCCCACAGGGCTTGGAGCACGAATTGGTCGGGGATCCGGAATCGCCTGCTGAGCCCGAAGCCAGATTCTTCGAGCGCGAAATGGAGTACGAACCCGACGAGCGTTCGACCGAATTCGTCAGCGGCTTGTACCGAATGGATTCTGAGGTCGCCCGCCTCCTTTTCAGTTCCATGCCGGCGTCCATTTGTTTGACGGCCGCTCAAATTCGAGCCAACCCAGACCTCTTCGCCATGTTGAATCTGCTTAGCGCCGAGATGGATCGACGCGGGCCGGGCTCTGCGGCTTTGATCCGCAATTTGATCGATGCGCTTCTCGTACAAGCCGTCCGCGAATGGGTGACGACGCTGGAGGTCGCCGATCTGGGTTGGCTGGCCGCCCTGAGGGATCCCTTGCTGACACGGGCCCTTGGCCACGTTCACGCGGCGCCAAGGGCGCCGTGGACGGTGGAGACGCTGGCGCGGTCGGTCGGAGTTTCGCGCGCTACCTTCGCCCGACGGTTCACGGAGCACTTGGGAGAACCACCGCTCGCGTACTTGACGCGCTGGAGGATGGTGCTAGCGGCGAAAGAGATCGCATCGGGCGAGTACCTGGTCTCGGAAGTCGCCCGGCGGGTGGGTTACGATTCCGAGTTCGCGTTCAGCCGGGCGTTTAAGCGACACCACGGGGTGGCTCCCACCCGATACCGACGCGGGAGCGCGCTCCCCGCGGTTGCCGAGATGCCGGAGATCGAAATGGCCGAGATCATGTCCCCAGAGGCAGATCGCGAGTACGTGAGCGTCTTCGACGCCTCAGGGCTCGGCGCCAAACCGCAGTCGCCTCCGCGACGGAGCTGGCGTCTGGCCTAAACTGGGGGCGTGAGTAGCCTAGTCGGATTTCGATCGAAGGCCGCGCTTGTCGCCGGCTTTCTCCTTGCTTGCTTCCCAGCGGCAGCCAGCCCCGAAGATCATGCGGGAAGAGCGCGGCACTACCTGATCGGGCTCCAGCTCTACACAGTGCGGGACCAAATGGCGAAGGACGTTCCGGGCGTGTTGAAGTCGGTCGCCCAAATGGGGTTTACCGGCGTCGAATTTGCCGGCTACTACGGTTACACAGCCGAGCAGCTCCGCAAGATGCTGGACGAGGATCACCTCGCATGTTACGGCTCCCACATCTCCCTCGACGACCTTTCGGAAGCTAATTTTGAGAAGACCGTCGCCTTCAACCAAACGTTGGGAAACAAGCTTGTGACCGTCGCGTCGCTTCCGGGGCGGAGCCACAAGGACATGCAGGGGCTGCTCGAGACAACACGGCAGTTCAACGAGTTGGCAGCCAAGCTGAAGAAGCACGGAATCATGCTCGCGTTCCATAACCATGTGACCGAGTTCCAGCAGATCGACGGCCAGCTCTTCTGGGACGCGTTCTTCGGGAACACCGACAAGGACGTGAAGATCCAGTTTGATATCGGGAACGCCATGGCCGCCGGCCAGCAGGCGGCTCCTTTCTTGGTGAAGTTCCCCGGGCGCCTTATGTCGGTCCATGTGAAGGACCATTCAAACACGAACTCGAATGCGCTGCTCGGCGAGGGCGACGAGCATTGGGCCGACGTGATCCCCCTGCTGCAGGGGAGGAACGGACCCCGCTGGTTCATCATCGAGCAGGAAGACTATCCGTATCCCTCGCTCGAGTGCGCCAAACGATGCCTCGACACCTTCAAGAAGATGATGGGCATAGAACCCTAGAGCCCACGGCCGTACAACCCTACGACCCTACAGCCCTACTTCTCGGGTTGGTCGTAATCTTTCAGCCGACGTATCCAGATGTTTCGATACCGCACCGGCCGAGTCGATTGGTGATCCTGTAGGCGCAGGCGGCCGGTGCCGTCATAGGGCACGTAGGGCGGAATCTCCGCGTGGCCGGTGGGACCGTTCAGCTTCTGATGGTTGTGAATGAGGACGCCGTTGAAGAACACCGTTTCGTAAGCGGGTTCCACAAGCTTGTCGCCGTCGAACTTCGGTGACGTGAAGACGATGTCGTAGGTTTGCCACTCGCCTGGCTTGCGCATCGGGTTCACGAGCGGCGGCCACTGGCCGTAGATGGCGCCGGCTTGACCGTCCGCGTAGGTTGCCGCGCGGTACGAGTCGAGAACTTGGACCTCGTACCGGCTCTGCAGGAATACGCCGCTGTTCCCGCGACCCTGGCCCCTCCCGACGATTCCTTCCGGCTCCTGCCACTCGACATGAAGTTGGCAGTCGCCGTACGCGTCTCGTGTGTAGAGGTCGCCGGTTCCCGGATTAGGCTCGAAGTAACCGTCGCGCAGGTTCCACTTCGCCGGGACCTGATCGCCCGAGTCTTTGGGAGATTGGGTCCACTTGGAGAGGTCGTGTCCGTCGTAGAGGACTTCGGCGTCGGAGGGAGGCGCGCCGTTCTCGCCCGGAACGACTTCGTGCGGATAGGGCCGGTCAGGGTCGTGGACATGCCACTTCTGACCCGGGAGGACCGGCGTATCCCTATAGCCCTCGCGTTGCTGTTGAACGAGGAAGGCCGCTCCAAAAGCGGCGACGAGGCAGATGACGAGGATCAGCGCTGGGCGAGTGGACACGCCGGAAGGCTACCTAGTGCCGGCGTTAGGGCTCGCAGACGACCCGGAATCCCACGAAGGGGCCATCCGAAAGCCACCAACGGCTCTTGGGAATCTGGGGATCCGTCTCCTGCCACTTGGGCGACCATCGCTTGGTCATTCCAGGCGTGATATCCAAGCTCGCGTCCGAGAAGGTTCCTCCGCACAGCACCGGTTTGCCGTCGGGATCGATCGCCCACTCTCCGGCATTCCCGAGCATGTCGTAAAGACCGTACTTGTCGGGCGCCTTCTTGCCGACCGGGTGCGTCATGCGCATGCTGTTGTCGGCGTTCCACGACTCCTTGTCGAACTCGTCGGGGTCCATGGACCACTTGTCGCCCGAACCGGCGCGACAGGCGAACTCCCATTCGGCTTCGGTGGGCAAGCGGTACTTCTTCTTCGTCCCCGCCGCCATCCAACGGCAGAACATTGTCGCCGAATCGATGCTGAGGTTGATGGCGGGGTAGCCGTGATGCCCCCAGCCGAGATCCGGGAGGATGTAGCTGTGGCTGGGCCGGGCAATCGCGTCGGGGGCGAATTTGGTTTGATCGTAAGGCTTGGAAGGCGGCCCGCTCGATGTGAACGCGTCGAAGGCCTCCCACGGCGTTTCGGTTTGCGCCATCCAGAACGGCGGCACCGTGATAGTCTTCCCGCCGATCGTCACGGTCCCGCCGGGTATCGGAACCATTTCGATCTTGACAACCGATCCGGGAAGGGTTTCCGTGTAGGGTGCCAGGCCTGGGTCGGCCCAAATTGGCGGGTGAGCCTCGGCAGCGCCGAGCGGCCTTAACATCAGAGCGGCGACGGGAAGTAACAATGCGTACATGGGCGCGACTTTGAACGAACGCGGGAGGATAGCCGGTATAGCGCTTCTCGCCGCCTGGATTCTGACGTTCGAAGCCGTGGGTTCGTTCGCTCGTGTGCAGCCAGACGCGCTTTCCCGGTTCTCCTACACGGAATATCACATGGGCGTGGACGCCCGGCTCGTGGTGTATGCGCGCGACCGGAGAATCGCGGAAACGGCCTGCGCGGCAGCCTATGAGCGAATCGCGGCGCTGGACACGATGATGAGCGACTACCGTAAGGACAGCGAGTTGAATTTGCTGTCCGATGCCGCGGGAGGGCCGCCCGTACGCGTCTCGCACGAGCTCTTCAAGGTTCTCGAGCGAGCGCAAAGGATTTCCAGGGAGTCGGGCGGCTGCTTCGACGTGACGGTCGGGCCGGTGGTCCAACTTTGGCGGAAGGCTCGCAAGACGGGGAAACTTCCCGATCCGCCGGAATTGGCGGCCGCGCGAAAGCTGGTCGGCTGGCGTATGGTCACCCTCGATCCCGTCGCCGAAACCGTGCGCTTGGCGAAACCGGGTATGCGGCTCGATCTCGGCGCAATCGCTAAGGGTTACGCGGCGGATCAGGCGCTGTTCTCGTTCAAGTCGCACGGAATCAAGCAGGCGATGGTCGATATCGGCGACATCGCCTTGGGCGATCCACCACCTGGCAAGAAGGGGTGGAGCATCAGCATTCCGGACGCAGGGCGCACGCCGGCGTTGATGCTCCTGTCGAATTGCGCCACTTCCTCCTCGGGTGACACCGAACAGCACGTGATCATCGGCGGCCGCGAATACTCGCACGTGGTCGACCCGCACACGGGGATGGCGCTGACGAATCGGGTCCAGGCAACCGTGATTGCGCGAGACGGTTTCACGTCTGATCCGCTCTCGACCTGCATGACAATGCTCGGCCCAGCCGGACGTAAGCGGATGCTGAAGCTCTACCCTGGCTCGAAAGCCTTCGTTAGACGCCTCTCCTTACGAGCCGACAAACCTACGAGCCTACGAACCTAGATTCAATACTCGCGCTTCGGATTCGCTCCCGGCTGCGGCTGCGGGTATCGCCCGTTGGTGCCGGCCTGAACCGGGGCAGTCGAGTCGTAGTTCATTTTGTCGACGTCCGGGGCGAACTCGTGGTCATGGTTTAACATGTCGTCGAACGTGATCACCTGGCCGGTATGCGCGGCATATCGGCCCATATTGCCCGCGACGCAGGCTTCGACGCCGCGCTTCACCTCGTTGTACGGCTTGTCGTTGCGGATCGCCAAGACCAGCTCGTCCCACTCGTTCTGGTAGGGATTGCTCCGGTCGGTGGAAGTCCAGCGGGCCTTTCCGCTCTCGACGTTTTGACCATCGAAAATGGCTGATGGGCCGTTGCAGTCGAAAGCACGCGCGGCGATTGCCGAGCCCTTCGAACCGTGAACGTAGCTCGAGTAGATCCCTTCCACGTTATCCATGCACCGACCGTCGAAGAACATCTTGGCGCCGTCGGCGAACGTGTACTCGACTGAATAGGCGTCGAAGTTTTGGTCGACGTACATCAGGCCTTGCGGGTTTGTTTTGAAATGCTTCCCGCCGACCGCTTGAGCCTTGACCGGCCACGCATTCTTCATCCAGCACAGGTGGTCGATGTGATGGATAAAGAAGTCGTTGAATAAGCCGCCACTTGCCCACAGGAACGCATGGAAGTGGCGAATCTGATACTCAACGTCGGGAACATTGGCCGGCTTGGGCTCGAGGGACGAATCCGCGCCGACACCCTGCATACGGTAGCCGCGCATCAGCACAACGTCGCCGATCTCGCCGTTCTGCACCCGCTCGTGGAGCTCCTGCAGGTTTCGTGCGTGGCGAGACATCAGGCCGACGCCGACCTTGAGGTTGGCGGCGGTGGCCTCATCCGCGAGCTTGAGCATCCTCCTGCTTGTAGGCCCGTCCACTGTTACCGGCTTCTCCATGAACACGTTGAGCTTCTTGGAGATGGCGTAGGTGAAATGGACCCAGCGAAACGCGGGTGGGGTGGTAAGAATGACCACGTCTCCCGGCTTCAGCGCATCCATCGCGTGCTTGTAGGCATCGAAACCGATGAACTGCCGCTCCTTGGGCACGTCCATCTTCGAGCCGTAGTCCTTCACGAGATTGTCGCGGGTCTGGTCGAGCCGGTCTTGGAAGACGTCCGCCATCGCAACCAGCTTGATTGGGCCGCTTGTGGTGGAGATGGCGTTGACGGCGGCGCCGCCGCCGCGTCCTCCGCAGCCGACCAGGGCTACTTGGATGAGGTCGCTTCCGCCGGGATGAACGCTTGGAAAGCTGAGGCGTGGAAGAAGCGCCGAGGCGGCGATGCCAGTGCCGGCCTGGAGGACCTGGCGACGTGATGGGAGGTGCTTGCTCATGGTTTGGGCCTTTAGCTTGAGGCTACCTCCTAGTAGGTGGTGTGGCACCGGCTTTAGCCGGTGGGTGGGTTGGAGTGTGGTGTGGCACCGGCTTTAGCCGGTGTGTAGGTTAGTGGTAAACCGAGCGTGTGCTTGGGTTGGCTGTCGCTGCTTTCCTGGTTCTGGGTCAAGTCGGCGATCGACTTATCATCCCGGGTGCGTCCGGCCCCGGGCGCGGGAAGCACGTCGTCCTGCTCGCGGGCGACGAGGAGTATCGCTCCGAGGAAGGGTTGCCGCAGCTCGCCAAGATCCTCGCCAAGCGCCACGGCTTCACCTGCACGGTGCTCTTCTCGTTGAACCGGGACGGTGAGATCGACCCCGACACGCAGGACAACGAGCCAGGGCTTGAAGCGCTCGACCACGCCGACGCCTGCGTCATGCTTCTCCGGTTTCGGCATTGGCCCGACGAGCAGATGAGGCATTTTGTCGATTACTGGCGTTCCGGCCGTCCGATCGTCGCATTGCGGACAAGCACCCATGCCTTCGCCTTTCAGGCGGATTCGCCCAGTCCATTCAGGGCGTTCGGCTGGGAGTCGAAGGTATGGCCCGGCGGCTTTGGCAAACAGGTGCTCGGGGAAACCTGGGTGAGCCATTGGGGCGACCACAAGCACCAGGCCACGCGCGGGTTGTTAACTGCCGCCGGGCGCAAGAGCCCGATCATGCGCGGAGTAACCGAGCTCTTCGGGACGACCGACGTCTACGAGGTCAAGCCGCCGATGGACGCCGAGATTCTGGTCAACGGCGAGGTTCTCGCCGGGATGAGCGCCTCCGATCCGCCGGCGACCAATCGTAAGCGGAACGCGTCGGGCATCGAGCAGGCCGTGAACGACCCAATGATGCCGATCGCCTGGTCGCGCCGGGTGAAAAACGATGCCGGGCGCCGGAACAGCGTGTTCACAACCACGATGGGCGCCGCTACGGATCTCTTGGATGAAGGCGTGCGAAGAATGCTCGTGAACGCCGTCTACCGGGCTTGCGGACTCGAACGCCGGATTCCCAAACGGTCGAACGTCGAACTCGTCGGCGACTATTCGCCGAGCCCATTCGGGTTCGAAGGGTTTAAGCGCAACGTCCGGCCGGCGATGCTTGACTCGCGTTGACTTTGGCGACAAACCGCTTCGTGCACTTGTCGGTATGCTCCGGTCGACGATGGCGTACGACAACGATTGGACTCGACGGCAGTTTTTGGCAAGGACCGGAACGGTGGCGGCGGCTGGAGCGGTTGGGCCGCTGGCAGGGGCGGCGACCAGATCGGTGTCGCCGAACGACAAGCTCGTGATCGGCCTGATTGGTTGCGGCGGCATGGGCGCCGCCAACATGCGCTCGCTGATGGAGTTTCCGGACGTTCAGGTGGCGGCCGTGTGCGACGTGGACGACGCCCGAATGCCGAACGACATCCGAGACGTCGAGAAGAAGTACGGGCGGCGGCCGGATACCTACAAGGATTACCGCAAGATGCTCGAGCGGAAAGACATCGATGCGGTCATCGTCGGCACCCCCGACCACTGGCACGCGCTGAACCTGATTCACGCCTGCGAGGCGGGTAAGGACGCTTACTGCGAGAAGCCGCTTTCCCACGACATCGTCGAGGCGGTCTCCATGGCTGAAGCCGTCAAACGCCACAAGCGGATCGTCCAGTGCGGCACATGGCAGCGAAGCACGAAAGAATTTACCGACGCCCTCGATTTCATACGTTCCGGCAAGCTCGGCAAGGTCGTTCTCTGCCGAGCCTGGATCAGTGACGGGTTCCGGGCCGGCCACCAGAAACCTACCGATCCGCCAAAGAGCCTGGATTACGACATGTGGGTCGGGCCGGCCGGGTTCCTTCCCTACCAGACGAATCGCTGTCACTACAACTGGCGCTGGTACATGAACTTCGGCGGGGGTCTGAGCACCGACTGGGGCGTTCACATGATGGACATCTGCCTGCTCGGGATGAGCAAGGACCAAGACCTGGTGATGCCGACGAAGGTGACCTCGTTTGGCGGACAACTTGCGATGCCGGACGACGACCGGACCGCGCCGGACACGATGGAGGCGATCTACGAGTTCAAGGATCCCGACTTCGTGATGCACTGGGCCATCAACCGCGACCACCCCGGAATGGAGGGTCACGGAACCGAGTTTGTGAGCGCGGATGGCCGCACACTACGTGTTTGGCGGGGCGGGTGGAAGGTTCTCGACCCCAACGGCAAGGAACTGCCGAAGGAAGAGAGCGCGCCGCCGCCCAGCCACTGGCGGAACTGGGTCGACTGCGTGAAGACGCGAACCCTGCCGCGAGCGCACCTCGGCTCGGTGGCCCAGACGACGATCGTCTGCCACCTCTCGAACGTCGCGCTTTACGCGGGTGAGACAGTGCACTGGGACGCCAAGAAGATGGACATCGACGGCAAGGTCGGAAAGAGCACTCAGCAGTACAAGCGCCCTTACCGCAAGGGATACGAACTGCCGAAGTATTGGCCCGCCACGGCTTGACTCAAGGCTTCCAGCGCAGCTTCTGAGCTTCGGCCTTGGTGATGAGCTTCACGTGGCCGTCGGTAAACGCTATCAGCGTCTTCCCGTTGAACACGTAGCCAAGATGCTTCCGGGGACCGTAGCTCCACATAACGGTTTGACCCGCTGCCTTGAGGCTCGTGGTCAGCTTGCCGTAAAGCGCCGGGTTCATCACAAACGCGGTCTTCACGGTTACCGGTCTGGAGCCCTTATACCGATAGGTGAAGGTTTCCGCAGGCTTGTCGCCAGGGAACGGCATGTACACGCTCAGGTTCTTCACGTACGGATAGGTCCCGCCTGACTGCCAAGCCGTGGACGGAAACTTGTCGTCGGCGTCCTGGGTGTACATCAGCGTCCCGAGCGCCAATTGCTTCGCGGCCGTCGTGGCCGTATCCTGGTCGGCCATTGAGTTATGTTGGGCAAATACGAGCGGAACGGCTATGGCGAGGAGAACGGTGGCAAGTTTTAACTTCATAGTGGTCGGCTAGTAGATCGAATTCGGGAAATAGAAATCCTTGGCGTTCTCAGGCGTGATGGCGTCGAGGTCGATCACGGTATGTCGAGGATTGAACTGCTTGGCCTTGTCCTTCCCCTCCCGGAGCATCGCGGCGGCGGTCTGAATGC
>DATGIR010000167.1:0-3055 GCA_035295605.1 Fimbriimonadaceae bacterium
AGCAGGTCTTCGCTGACGTTAATGAAGGCGAGCTTGTCGCCCGCGAGCCGATCCAAGCCGATCTCGACCAGCGTATTGGCGAGTGCCTGAGCCGAGGCAACAACATCCATAGGCCCGGCGCCGGGGCCGGCGGCGGACCGGTACAAAAGCTCATAGGCATAGACGGCGCCGTCGCGGTCGTAGATCGGCTGGCGGGCCATCAGGAATTGCTGCACAACTATAAACGTCGGTGCAGTAATGCCTAATCTACATGCGGGGGTTTAGACGTCCGGAGTTTCGATCGGCTTGGAGACCACCGTATCCATTTCCTTCTTGGATGCCTCCAGCGCCCGGATCTCCGCCTCGGAGATTTTGCAGTCCAGGTGTTTCATGAGCTGGATGATCAAATCCGTGTTGTGCTCCAGGTTCCTGAGAATGGCGACGACCTCGGCCTCCGCCTTTTGGTTGATCTCAAAGTCCAACTCGGACCGGATTTCCGCGTGCCGGCTCTGAACGTTCTGACCAACCATGATCAGCGGCATGAGCAAGATTTGGATGACGTTGCTCATGAGCAGGTAGGCGACGAATGCCGGGAACGGGTCGAACGACTTCCATCCCAAGCTTGGAATCTCACTGGCGAGAATGTTGTAGCCGCACCAGACGATCGTCCACAGCAAGATCAGGAAGAAGAATCCCATCGACCCGACTTTGACGGTGATCGCCAGCGCGAGCCGGTCGAGCGGGGACATCCTGTCTTTGAGCAGGTCGTTCGCGTTCTTCACCTTGGTGGCGGGGGGATGCGGGATCGGGTGACGAAGGCGCTCCCAGAGCGAGGCGGATGGGGTCGTGCCGGATTCGTTCGCCATGGCGCGTAGTGTAGCGACTCGACCCAAGCAATAACAAGGCGGGTGTCCGTTCCGACGGATGCGCGCACCAATTCGAGGTTGTAAGATCGGACCGATGAGCGTAGATCGCGAAAGGGACGGGATCGATCCAGGGAGCGTGCCCGGCGTCCGCCTCGCCTCGGGAGCTTCGATCCCTGCCATCGGAATCGGCACCTTCGGCTCGGACAAGTACGGCCCGAAGGAGATCGGCAACGCGGTGCTTGGCGCACTCGAGGTCGGATACCGGCACATCGACTGCGCTTCGGTATACGGCAACGAGCGCGAGGTCGGCGACGCGGTCCGCCTGGCGACCTTGGGAGGCATTCCGAGGAGGGAGCTTTGGTTAACGTCCAAGCTCTGGAACGATGAGCACGCCCCGTCCAAGGTGCGGGTCGCTTGCGAACGATCCCTTTCCCATCTCGGGACGGACTACCTCGACTTGTATCTCATCCACTGGCCGTTTCCTAACTTCCATCCGCCCCACTGCGACGTGAGTGCGCGGAGCCCCGACGCCAAACCCTACATCCACGAAGCGTATATGGAGACGTGGCAGGAGCTGGAGAAGCTGGTCGTTCGCGGTCTAGTGCGGCACATCGGGAGCTCCAACATGACCGCCCCGAAGCTCAAGCTCCTGCTGCGCGACGCAAAGATCAAACCGGCGGCCAATGAGATGGAGCTGCACCCCCACTTTCAGCAACCCGAGCTATTCGACTTCGTGGTCGCCAACGGAATCGCCCCGATCGCCTACTCGCCGCTCGGCTCGCCGAGTCGGCCGGAGCGCGACCGGACGCCGGATGATTCGGTGGACATGGCCGACCCCGTGCTCCTGGAGATTGCGGCTCGAGCGGATCTCACCCCGGCTGCCGTTTGCATTCGGTGGGGGATTCAGCGGGGGCACGTCGTCATCCCGTTCTCGGTAAAGCGGAATCAGTACCTGGACAGCCTGCGAGCCGCCGTCGCCCCACCCTTGCCGGAGCGCGACATGAGAGCACTCGCCGGAATCGACAGAAACTGCCGGCTCATCAAGGGCCAAGTCTTCCTCTGGCGCGAGGATCAAAGCTGGGAAGAGCTCTGGGACGTGGATGGAGTTATTGCAACCTAGCGGGGCGTAATGTCACTTGCCGCCGGTCATCACGATGCCCTTGACGAAGTAGCGTTGACCGAGGATGAACATTACGATAAGCGGAACCATCACAAGAACGGAGGCCGCCATCAGCAGGTTCCACTGAAGCGACTGGAAGCCTTTGAAAGTGTTGAGCCCGACTTCGAGCGTCTGTTTGTCCGGCGCATCCAGGTAGATCAGCGGCCCAAGGAAGTCCCGCCAGTTATAGATGAACGCGAAGATGCCGACGGTCGCGAGCGCTGGGATCGAGTTCGGCATGATAATCCCCCAAAAGATGCGCGCATTGGTGGCGCCGTCCAGAACCGCCGCCTCATCGAGTTCCCTCGGGATCGCCATGAAGAATTGGCGCAACAGGAAGATGTTGAACGCGCCGCCGCCGAGCCACGCCGGCACCCACAGCGGATAGAAGGTATTGATCCAGTGCAGTTCCTTGTACAAAACGTACGTCGGGATCAGGGTCACGATGCTGGGAAGCATCATCGTGCTGAGCAGAAGTAGGAATAGCCGGTCCTTGCCTCTGAACTTGAGCCGGGCGAACGGATAGGCCACAACCGCCGATGTGATGAGCACGCCTGTCGTCGACATCACCGCGATGAAGAGCGAGTTCTTGAAGAACAGCGCGAAATCGACGTTCGGCGTCGAAAGGACTTCCTTGAAATTGTCTAGCGTTGGGTTCTTCGGCAGCGCCCACGGACTGGTAAGGGAGATCTCGTCCAGATGCTTGAACGCCATCACGAGCATCACGTAGAGCGGAAGCAGGAAGACGAGCGCGCCCGCGAAGATAACCAGCCACGATACGAGCTTGCTCCCCCGCGCCCCTACGGCGCCCAGTGCGGCGCTTTTCTTGTAGCGTTCCGATTCGCTGACCAACTAGCGGCCCTCCGATTCGTAATAGACCCACTTGCTCAGTCTGAGCTGCAGCACTGTAAACATCAGAATCACGAAGAACAGCACCCAAGCAAGCGCGGCGGCGTAGCCGAACCGATAGTTCTGGAACGCGGAGTTGTAGGTGTT
The DNA here is from genome assembly GCA_035295605.1 of Fimbriimonadaceae bacterium. Taxonomy (GTDB): domain Bacteria; phylum Armatimonadota; class Fimbriimonadia; order Fimbriimonadales; family Fimbriimonadaceae; genus DAIDHV01. The sequence goes on from DATGIR010000167.1 coordinate 3,001, forward strand.
GAGCATGTACACCATCGTCGCGTTGTTGGGTCCGCCACCGCTCGTCGTCACGACA
>DATGIR010000168.1:0-3008 GCA_035295605.1 Fimbriimonadaceae bacterium
AGCTGATCCAATTCGGTCGAAGTGGGTGGGTTCTTCGAATCGAGAACGTGCGCTGCCAGCCGGTCGTTGTCGAAATAGCTCTCGTGGTAGCAGAGGCCGAGCAGCAGTGCGCCGTCTTCCAGCCAACCGCTCACTTGCCGCCGATCCCCCATCGTCGATCCGACCAGAAGCTCCGCGATCTCTTGGACCGATTGTCCGTGCAAGTAGTAGAGCTGGAGCGCCAGCAGCCGGGTCCGCCCTGCCGAACCGGATGCCTCCGTTCCCAGCCACAGCTCGTCGGCAAGAGCGTAGAGCCGCTCCCGGTCGCCGCTTGCCTCCGCGATCGTATCCACGAACTCCCCGTCCTCCACCGAGAGCTGCTCGTCGAACTCCTCGGTCGGAATCTCGCTCCGGATGCGGTTGAGGGCGATGCTCCGCGCCGTCTTTGCCGTGTATGCCCAGAAGGCGCCGAGGGTCGGAAACTCGAGCTTCCCCTTTCGACCCCAAAGCCTCAGGTGCACTTCCGCGATGATGTCCTCGCGATCCGAGGCATCCGGGGCGTAGCCCGCTAGGTAGCGCCAAAGGAAGGTGCGGAGCCGCTCCATCACCACCGGGGCATGCTCTGGTTTTCCGCTCGCGAAAGCGTTGACGGCGGCCAGGAGCTCCACGCCGAAATTCTACGTGATTTGGGGATGGTGGCTCTTGGATTGTGGCTCGTGGCCTTTGGGTTGTTCGTTCGCGATACACTGAATCCGCCGGTTCCTCGAAGGCCAGGCGGATCCGCAATGTCGAACGCTCTCGAATTTGACGTCGCTATCATCGGCGGCGGACCTGCAGGCGCGACCGCCGGCGGCTTCCTCCTCAAGCACAACCCCGAGCTTCGGGTTGGAATCTTCGAGCGCGAACAATTTCCTCGCGACCACGTTGGCGAAAGCCAGCTTCCGCCGATACCGTTCATTCTCGACGAGCTCGGTTGCTGGGACAAGGTCGAAGCCGCCAACTTTCCGATCAAGGTCGGGGCCACCTACCGCTGGGGCAAGTGTCCAGAGCTATGGCACCTCGAGTTCTTCCCCTTCGACGAATTCAAAGAGGAAGCCCGCCCCGCCAAGTTCGAGGGCCAGCGGCAACGCACCGCGTTTCAGGTCGACCGATCGATCTACGACAAGATCCTCCTCGACCACGCCGAATCCTTGGGCTGCGAGGTCTTCGAAGGCACAAAGGTGACCTCCGTGGAAACGGACGGCGACAAGGTCTTGGGTCTAACCATCGCGGGAGCACGGGATCACGAGTCGCGGGTCACCGCAAAGCATTACATCGATGCTTCCGGCTCCAGCGGCATTCTCCGCCGGGCGATGAACATTTCCTGCGACTACCCGACGAAGCTGCAGAACATCGCCATCTGGGAGTACTGGCAGAACGCGGAGTGGGCCATGAAGATCGGCGTCGGGGGAACCCGCATCCAAGTCCTCAGCCTGCCCTATGGCTGGATCTGGTTCATCCCCCTCGGTCCAACTCGAACCAGCATTGGGCTCGTCGTACCCGCCTCCTACTATAAGTCGTGTGGCGAGAAGCCCGCCGACCTGTTCAGGCGGGCCATAGCCGAGGAATCCATTGTCGCGGAACTCACCAAAGCGGCGTCCAGCGAGGGCAAAACCTATACGACCCGGGACTGGTCGTTTATCGCCAAGCGCCACGTCGGCCAGAACTGGTTCCTCGCCGGCGAAACCGCCGGCTTTGCCGATCCCATTCTTTCCGCCGGCATGACCATGGCCCACATGACGGGTCGCGAAGCCGCCTTCACCATCCTCGAGCTCGACCGCGGCGGCGCCGACCCGGCTTGGCTCAAGGAGGAGTTTGAGCGTCGCCAAAGTGCCCGCATCGTGACCCACATCCGCTTTGCCGACTACTGGTACACCGCGAACACCCAATTCAAAGAACTGAAGGAGTTCACCGCCGAGCTCGCCTCGGCGGCCGGCTTGAACCTGGACCCTGGCCGCGCATGGGCATGGCTTTCCCAGGGCGGTTTCATCGACGAAGACGGCTCGTTCGGCACCGGCGGTTTCTCCCTCACCCACGTCAAGAGCTTCAGCGAGTTCATCTCCGAACTCGCCGCCGACTCCCCCGTCGCTGAGAACAACATCTTCGAGCTCGACCTCGCAGGCGCAAGCTGGAAGGATCGCGCCGGCTACCGTGAGGGCCGGGTGCATCGCGACGCCTGCTACATTCGCGGTAACCGGGTGCTGCCGGTCGTCGGCGCTTACGAGTTCGTCGTGAACCTCCTTCAACTCGAGAAAACGGCTCCCGGCATCCTCGAGCGTGTTCGCGCCGCCGTCGCCCGCCGACCGGACGACATTCCATACCGCGCGATGATTGCTCAACTGCCCCAAGCCCTCGAGGCGATGATCCGCGACGGCTGGGTGAAGCCTAGCTACGATCCCACGATGCCGCGCCTCCAGGTGCTTGGCGCCCCCCGCGAAATCCGGTGGGATCACGAGATCAAGCTTCCCACCTAGCATTCTGTGTGCTCATTTACACGCAAAAGCCGGTAGTTCTACAAGCTGTTAGGCTTACTGCTTGCGGCGAGGCTGAGCCGACAATCTGTTTTGACATCACTCGTCGCCATGCCAGCCAACGACCCTCTCCAGGACGCCAAGCGTCAGCAAACCCTCAAGCGGCTCAAGATCCTCGATACTCCCGAGGAGCCGATCTATTTCGACGCCGTCTTGCTTGCGGCAAAACTTTGCAACGTATCCGCGGCGGCGATCGGCTTTCCGGATGGCGAGCGCGAGTGGTTCAAGTCCCAGGTGGCCCTCGAGTTGACCGAGGTGCCTCGAACGTCTTCCTTCGGGCACGCGGCAACAACACTCGGCGAACCGCTCAGGGTGGGCGACGCGCCGGCAGATCCCCGATTCTCGACTTCCCCGCTTGTCTCCGGTAAGACGCGGTTCCGGTCCTGCCTCGCGGTTCCGGTTTGGGCCGATGGGATCGCGATCGGCGCTCTCGAAGTGTTCAGCGCGCTCCCCGAGGCG
>DATGIR010000169.1:0-14402 GCA_035295605.1 Fimbriimonadaceae bacterium
GGCAGCCCACTTCCTACGAGGAAAACTTCGAACTCTCGCTGGTGAGGCAGAACGGGAAGTGGCTTGTAGACGTCGCCGCCATCAGCTTTCTGATGTACCCGGCACTTCCGGGCCACGCCACCAGCCCAAGCGCGTAGCCCCATCCGCGAGGCTGATGCGGGCGGCGGGCTAGAATGAAGCTCTCAATGCCCGCCGAGACGCCGTTCTTGGTCTTCATCAGCATCCTCTTGGTCCTGGGCAGCGCGTTCTTTGTCGCCGCCGAGTACAGCCTCGTCAGCTCACGACGGAGCCGGCTTGAGACGATTGCAAAGGGCGGGAACCGGACTGCGAGCTCGCTCGTCAAGGCACTCGACAACCTTTCCAGCTTGGTGGCGTGTATCCAGATCGGCATCACCATGCTGGGGATCGGGGTGGGGGCGGTCACCGAGCCGTTCGTAACCCGATTATTGAGCGAGTTGGTCGGGCACAGGGTCGACCCGCGACTCTCTTTCGTTCTCGCATTCCTGATCGTGACCTTCGGTTTGGTCGTGGTGGGCGAGCTCGTGCCCAAGTACGCCACGCTTCGGAATCCGGAGCGCACGGCGCTTCTGCTCTACCCGCCGTTGCGGTGGATCTCGGTTGTCTTCTATCCCCTCACTTGGCTGGCCAAGGTCACAGCGCTGGGCCTGCTTCGAGGCCTCGGCGTTCGTCCACCGGATACGGATTCGGCCGCGGTCCCGAAGGAGGAGCTGCTTCTTCTCGTACAGACCGGCGGCGCCGACGGGATCCTCGAGAAGAAGCACGCGGAACTCGTCAGCCGCGCCCTTCGTCTAGACGTGCTTACAGCCCGGGACATCATGATCCACCGGCTCGACGTAAAGTGGCTGCCGCTGGACACACCGCGCGACGAGCTGCTCCAACGCCTCAAAACGATCCCGTACACGCGCATCCCTGTCTGTCGGGAGGACATCGACTCGGTCGCCGGCCTGGTGTTCGTGCATGACATCGTGAGGCGCCTCGATCAACCGGAGCTCAAGCTCGAACAGATCATGTGCCCAGCCGTGTTTGTCCCCGAGAACCTGCCAATGGGTCGAATCGTGGACACGATGCGGACCGAAAAGACGCACCTGCTCGTCGTGATGGACGAGTACGGGGGAACGAGTGGGATTATCACCATCGAGGACGTCGTCGAAGAGGTGTTCGGCGACCTCGAGGACCGAACGGAAGTTCAGCGGCCCCCAATCGAGGTTCGCGGAAGTCGCATTTCGGCGAAAGCTGAGGTGCGGTACGACGAGCTCATCGCTTTCCTCGACTTACCGCTCGATCCGGGCGAGGTCACAGACACGCTCGCGACGATGATCGCGGAGGGCCTTGAAAACGTTCCAAAAACCGGCGACATGGTTGAAACGAACCTGGGCACCTTAAGGGTCGAGAACATGGCCCGTAACCGGATCACACGGGTGACCCTGGGCCTGGCGCCCGAGTGGCGCGATGTATTGGCGGCCCGGGCGGCCGAGAAGTGAAGCGGGCCTGGTTCTTCGCCGCAGCGCTCACGGCGGCCGTTCAGGGTCGAACGGATCAGCTACTGCTCATGCCAACGGCACGCCATTTGAGCCAGGGGCTGGTGAGAGCCGAAGGTTGGATTGGGAGCGGCTCGGGGGCTTTTTTCGGATCGGCCGGCATCAACCAGTTTCTCGATGCGCAAATCTCAGTCGACCGATTTGGTAGCGATCCAGGTCGACCTACCGCTGCCTTCGCCTACTACTATCTCACGCCGATCGCCGACATCACACCGGGAATCAGCGGCGGGCTGCTTGATGTCGCAAACGCCACCAGCGACGGCCGTCGAGCCTACGCCTGCGCGAGCTTGAACCGCGCCCTCCATGGGCTCGAGCGATTCGGCTACACCGAGATAACCGCAGGCATCGAGGTCGGGCGCCGGGCTGCCCCCATCGGGGGAGTGCGGCTGCCGATTGCCCGCGCGGCCTCACTCCTCGGCGAATACGACGGATTCCGGTTCAATGCCGGAGTCGAGCTTAGGTTCTCTGCCGGCTCCTATGCCCGGATTCTCGCGCGCGGCGGGGTCCTCTACGCCGTTCTCGGCTTCCGCGGGTGATTCGGGTTCGCTACTTGGCCGTGAACTTCTGCACGAAGCTCTTGTCGGCGGTGGCGTAGGCGACCCAAATGTCGTGGTTGGTCGTATCGACGGTCACCCGGTGGCAATCCTTATCGACGGGGACCGAGCCCGCGACCGAACCGGAGTCTCCGTCAATCTGGACAATTTGGATCTTGGACTCGCCCGGTATATAGAGCCGCTTGAGCTCCTGGTCATACGCGATCTGGTCGCTGTTCTTGACCACCTCGACGTTACCGACGGTTTTGCCGGACTCGGCGTCCAAGATCACCAACTTCCCGTTCTTCCCAACCACGAAGATCCGACCGGTGGTCCGGTCTTCGGCGAGACCGTGCGGGCTCTTGAGCTCGCCGAGGCTCCATTCCGCGGTGACCTTCATCGTCTCGATGTCGATAACCTGCACGGTCGCGGTCGACTTGATCGCCTGGAATATCTTGCCACGCCCCTGATCGACTTCCATGTACTCGGGGGCTTCCTTGATGGTCACCGCACCCTTAAGCTTCATCCCGGCCGGATCAACGACCCAGAGATTGGTGCCGTCGTCGTTGTCCACGTAAACGACACCCCGTTTGGTATCGAACTGGACGCAGTCCCCCGGACCATCGAGCGGCAGCGAACCCTTCTTCTCCCATGTATGGGTGTCGAAGCATACGAGAGCCTTGCCGGGGCCGGCGGCGAAGACGCGATGGCCGTCAGGGTCCGGACAGATTCCGTTCACCGGAACCCCGGCGTCGACGTCTTTGACCGACCCGTTCTTTAGGTCGACCACAGCGAACGACGACTTGCCCGGGTGGCAGGCGAAGACGAGCCGGTTCGTCACATCGATGTTCATGAAGTCGAAGTGGCCGGCGCCGCCCGGGACCTCGAGCGGGGCTTCGGCGGTCAGGCTCGCGGCATGCAGCGACGATACTAGAAGCAGAGCTATTGCAGGAATCGGCATGAGTAGGAGAATACCCATGCGGTTCGGAAGAACTTGACTAGGTTCGCTTGAGTCTAGGTTAACAGATCCTTAAAGACTGCTTAACGTTGGCCTAATACTAGAAGGGCAAAATGAAGCCCTCCTGCCTAGGGAGAGGAGCCATACATTGAAGCGCAACGCCTTTACTCTTATTGAGTTGCTCGTAGTGATAGCCATTATCGCAATCCTGGCCGCCATCCTGTTCCCGGTCTTCGCCCAAGCGAAAGAGTCTGCCAAGTCGTCCACGTGTCTCAGTGCGATGAAGCAGAACGGCTTGGCGATGGCGATGTACACCAACGACTCGGACGACATCACGATCCTTCAGAACTCGCCCGTCGTCAAGGACGCGAGCGGCAATTACGTGTCGGGCGGATACTGGTTCCGTTTGATGCAGCCCTACATCAAGAACTGGGGTCTCATGCTTTGCCCCGACCGTTCCCTCACGACGACCAAGCCGCCCCAGGCGAACTACCCGGCAGAGCTTAACGGTCGGTTGATGGGCTACGGGTACGACGACGGCTTCGTCAGCGACAGCGGCTTCGGTTTGACCGACCAGCAACCTGGACCGCCCAACGGGGATGGCTATCGGCACGGGCGGAACGAGTCCCTGATCGTGGCGCCGGCCGATGTCGTGTCATTCGGCGACACCTATGACACGCCCGGCTACAGCATAGCGATGGACAACATCATGAGCGGCAAGGATGGCCCTGCGGCGACCAAGCTCATCCGACATCGAGGCAAACTCAACTACGCGTTCGTCGATGGGCACGCGAAGATCATCACGATGCAGGTTGGCAACTACAACGCACCGGATGGCGTGTACTTCGTGGGCCGGGCGGCCAGCATGGTCGATGCCCTGAAGTGGTGCTATGACCCGAACGCGCCGTCAGACTACCAAGCGTTCAACGGCGGAACGGGCGGTTACCCGGTGAACAGCGCCAGCGAGACCTGCTCCCAGGTCGTCGCCGACTACTTCAATCCGACCTACTTCACGCTCATTCCCTAAAGGGACTCTTCCTGGGGCTTGGAACCGATCGGTTCCAAGCCCCATCCAATGTGGTTTAGCAGCATATGCGTAAGTTCCTCATCATCGTGGCCATCTTCCCATCGCTCACACTCCTCGGTTGCCATACCGAAACAATCGGTCAGGCGCCCGGCGATGAAATGAACTCCAAGATGACCGTTGCGCAGAAGACGGCCAATGCCGAGCACAAGAAGCGGGCTGAGGATGGTCCGAACGCGGCCGCACCGCCGCCGCAACAGCAGGTTGCTCCCGATGACAGAACGTCTCGCGAGTAGAGGCAAGCCCTAGGCTTCGACGCTTTCCCGCCCTCGGGTTGGGGCGGAGAGTGACAGTCCGTGCGCCGCGCACAGAGCGATCAGGCGGCTTTCCAAGGCGACGGCGAAGTGCTCACGGCCCAGGGAGCCGGCCGCATCGCCCGCTTGCTCGTAGGTGAATGGCTCGCCAAAGACGATCTTAACATGGCCGCGCCTCGCGCCCTTGGCGCCCTTCGGTAGCATCGCATGCGTGCCGATCACTGCGGTCGGCACGATTGGGGCTTGAGATCGCTTGGCGAGCATGGCGATGCCGCGATTGATCGAACCCAGTTGCTGGCCATCACCCCGCTCACCTTCTGGAAAGAGGAGGAGCGCCTGACCATCGGCGAGTATCTCGATCGCCTTGCGAATGGCCTCGGTATCGTTCTCGCCGCGGCGAACCGGAAAAGCGCCGACGCTCGAGATCCCCCAGCCAAAGAAGCCTTTGAAGAGCTCAGACTTGGCCATGAATCGAAGCTGTCGGGGGCAGACCGAAGCGACGGCGGGCGGGTCCAGGTTGCTGAAGTGTACGGGAGCGATGATGACCGGGCCCCGCTTGGGAACGTTGGCCTTTCCGATCGCCTCGATCCCCCCCTTGAGCCCGAAGTAGAGCCAATGGGCGATCCAGTCGATGAACCCGTACCAGAAGCGATTCGGCCTCCAAACCCGCGTTTTCGCTCCAGCAACCCTGCTTCCCACGCGAGGGAGTATATCGCTCGGCCGGTATCCTATCGAGTATGAGCAAAGGGGTATCCGCCGCCCTTCTGACTTGCGCGATTGCGCTCGCGGGTTGCGGGTCGCATCCCGGGAAGGTGGCGATGGTCGCCGACGGCGGGATACCGAAGGGGATCGTACGAGACGGTTTGTACGTCAACGCCGCGGGAGTGCCGCTCTGCCCGGTAACCGGCGCACCGATCGCGAAAGGCGAGGAAGTCGGGAAAGCCGTGTATCGCGGTGTCGAGTACCACTTTTGCTGCGCAGGATGCCCGGACGACTTCAAGGCTAACCCGGCGAAATTCGCCACGCGCTAAGCTCGTGCATCTTGAGCTCGCTGGATGCGCCATCGGTCTCGGCATCCATCCTTCCCGGCTGGGCCGGGAGCCGATCAGACTCGGTGTGACGGCAGTTCGCTCAGCGGAACGATCCGATACCCCTTTGCGCGGATGCCCTGGATAAGCTTCGGAAGGCACTCCACCGTCTGGTCGACCCCATCGTGGAGAAGGATGATGCCGCCGTCGGTGAGATGGCTCAGGGTGAAGTCGAGGATCGTCTGTTCGCCCGGCATCGTGTAGTCGCCGGGATCGTCCGTCCAGAGCACCGTCTGGAGTCCCACGGCGGCGGCGCCCTGCTCGACCTTGAAATTGCAATCTCCACCCGGGGGCCGGCAGAACTCCATGCCGTGTCCGACCAACTCCCGGACCGCGTTGTTGGTGGCCTCGTACTCGGTCTCTACATCCAGCAGCGGGACCTGCTTGAGGTTCACGTGGCTGTAGGTGTGGTTGCCCAGCGTGAAGCCGTTGGCGTCGATCTCCTGGGTTACGGTCGGGTAGCGCTCGACCTGCTTGCCGATCACGAAAAAGGTGGCGGGAGCACTCTCGCGCTGAAGGATCCGCATAAGCTCCTCGGTCGTTTCGGGGCGGGGCGCGTCGTCGAAAGTGAGCGCCACGACCTTCTCTTTGACCTCGGATCCGCGAAGGACCCTCACGTCGGCTCGCGGCTTAAGGTGTTGAACCTCGGAGTTGGCGGTGAGCCAAGTATAGGTCTTGAACTCCGTCGCGGTGTTCACCTTCGGATTGAGGTTCGACGGCGATTCCGGTCTAGACGCGACGGCGATGGCGCCCAAACATGTGGTCGCTACTACGGCACCACAAATCAACTTCATGTAATCGCTAACATGCATAGCCGTGCGCGCTTCCCTTAAAAGAGTCTAGGGAATTCGGAATTATACGGGCGATGCGGCCTAGGATGCACGGATCAGGTTCATTTTCTCTTCAAATCGCTTGAGGGCCTGCCCCGTAAGATCGGGCGATCGGCCTGCCAACGCCGCACAAAGGGCAGCGATTTCCGATCGGCTGAATTGGATCGAGCCGAGCACGTGCTCCTCGAACGCTTCGTAGGCCAGGGGCGCCACAGCTTGGGCGCACTTGGCCATCGCTTCGGCGTAGACGCGGATCTCGTACTGGGCATGCGCATCCATCCGAAGCCTCAAAAAGTGAAACAGGTTGTGGAGATCGATCTGCCAATACCACTCGGTGTAGAGGCTCACAGGAAGGTTCGCGCGTGCCAGTTCTCGGGCGAGGTTCTTATCGAGCAGTCCCAGGTAGGCGGCGTAGGCTTGGCGCTGCTCTTCCTCCATGGCGGAGATGATGGCGGCCTCCTCCTCCTCGGAGAAGCGCTCGTCGCTACGACCCTGCTTGTTGTCGGTGCTCTGGGGTCGAACCTGGTCAGGATCGGGCAAATAGAACTCGTCCGCCATGACCGAGTAGCGCCCGGAGATCTCGTTGAGCCTGGCTGTCCGGTGACGGACCCACTGCCGGGCCACGAAGATCGGCATCTTGGTGTGGAAGGTGAGCTGAACCTGCTCGAAGGGGCTGGTGTGGGCATTCCGCATCAGGTAGTTGATGAGGCCGCGGTCCTCGCGGTAAGACTTGGTGCCGGCGCCATAGCTCACCCGGGCCGACTGCACGATGCGGGCGTCGCTGCCCATGTAGTCCACCAACCGAACGAACCCCTTGTCCAGGCACTTGATGGGCTGGTCCAGGAGGGCTTCGGCGGCTTCTACGACGTCGTGGGGCATGCGTGTATTTTGGCCGGGTCCGGACCGTACCGTCCTAGGGGAGAGATAGCTTGCCGAGAGCCCGTGTGCGGCGGGCGCCGGTGACGGCCGGAAGGGACGTGGCCAGACCGCAAACAGTGTCGTTGGCAAGGATCGCAAAGGCCATCGCCTCCCGGGCGCGGAAGGGAATGCCGTGGTCGTCGCTCACGGCGACCTTGCGGTCAGGGAGCCTGGACTCCAAAAGCTCTCGCAGGAACCGGTTTGCCGAGCCCCCGCCGGCGAGAACCAGTTCCTGCACGTGCGGGGGGACCTGGCAGGCTATCGACGCCACCACAAACTCGGTCGCCAGCCGGAGAAGGTCGGCGCCGGATGCGCCGGAATGCTCCCTGAGCCGCTCCACGAAAAGCGCGCCGTAGACCTCGCTGCCTGTTGATTTCGGCGGCGTCTGAGCGACGAAAGCATCGGCTCGAACAAGCTCTTCCACCAAGCCGGGGCGCGGTTCCCCGGATCGCGCGATTTCGCCGTCACGATCGAAGGCGATGCCAAACTCCGCCCGCGCAATCCAATCGAGCGGGGCGTTGGCGGGGCCGGTGTCGTAACCAGTCACATCGGAAAGTTCGCGGTCAAGGATCGTCAGATTTGCGATTCCCCCGAGGTTGAGGACGGCGAGCCCTGGCCGGGCCCCAAAGAGCACGAAGTCGGCATAAGGCGTTAATGGAGCGCCCTCCCCGCCGGCGGCGATGTCGCCCATCCGGAAGTCGCTGACGACGGGGATGGCCAAGCGCTCGGCAATCACGTCTCCGTCGCCGACTTGGAGGGTAGCTTTCAGGGCCCCCGGCATGGAGCTGTAGTGGTAGACGGTTTGGCCGTGCGACCCAACCAAGTCGAGCCCCAGCTCTTCGGAGGCGGCCGCGACGGCCAGGGCAAACTCCTCCGCGACGAGGATGTTCACTTCCGCCAGTTCCCGAACGGTGGATTCGAGGTTGCGCAGCCGAGATGCGAGCTCCGGCGAATAGTCGAAGCTGCGGAAGCTGCGGAGGTGGACGCGAGCACCCGGTCCGGCGCCTTTGATCTCGCAGATCGCGACGTCGATGGCATCCATCGACGTCCCCGACATGGCCCCGGCGACGAGCCTCGTTGGTCGGGAGGCAAGCTCCGAGAGGCTCCTCACAGGTCAGTCGTCGACGCGAGAGAAGTAGACGACGGTAACGGTGTGTTCGGGGGTGATGAAGTCACCATAGATCCGACTCAACATTCCGATCACGTCGTCATGGCTTCGGAACTCCGGATTCTCGCGCTCGATATCCCGTGGAGATAGTTCGTGGATGGGCTTCACCTCGACGCGGTCCAAGATCGCCGAGTAGAGCTTCTGGCGGCGGCCGAAGCGGGGGCCGATCGTGATCCACACGATCATGCCCGTCACGTACTTGCTGCTCTTGTCACCCAGCCGAATCGTGACCGTCTTGCGGTTGTTGCGGAGGATGTCGCCGTAAAGGTCGGAGTAGAAGTTGAGCGCAAACATGCCGATTCCCCATTATTGTTGATCTGCGCATCCCGGTGAGATCACGAGGCCCCGTGAGGTTGGCTGAAATTGCTTTAGTAGCCGTGCGGCTTCGAATCTCTTGCGATTGGGCGCCGTCCTAAGATATGGTGTCCTGTTGGTAAAGATTTAACGATAGAGCGCCAATTAGGTTCAAATTCGATGACTCACCCCTACGAAGCGTGGCAAGTTTCCGAGCTTGCCAGGCTCGCCGAGACTGATCCAGGACGCACGGAGCGGGCCCTTAACGCACTCTGGGCGGCGGTCCCGGGGCTCTATGAAGAGCTGGCCCGGTCGGCGGGGGTGGCTGCGTCCTTCGAGGAGGCTGGATTCGCGCTCGTCGAAACCAGCGAGTCTGCGGTTGCGCGGCTCGCCGAGAGCCGGATCGCCGTGTGGGAAGTCGTGCGCGCTCACCGCCGAGGCGGCTCGCTTGAAGAGTTGAGCGCAGCGTTCCCGACGGTAGACCGGGACGCTCTCGAGGCTGCGCTCGAATACGGCAGACGGAACCACGAGGAGATCGACCGGCTCATCGAGCGCTACGAGTCAAAGATCGAGCAGCGACGCGCTCAGTATCCCTACGCCCGCTAGCGGCTGGACGGAAGCGCGTAGTCGGTTCCCGTAACCGTGAGATTGTCCCACCTGCCTGACCACGTGACGATGGTGGCGAAGGCATTCTTGCCGCGCGGTGTGACCTGAGTCTTCATCGTGACGGGGAGATAGGCGTTGGGACGCTCGCGAGGGGACATCACTCGAATCTCATACTCAGCAAGGGGCTGCTTGGACTTCGGGTCGGGCTTCACCGCATAGAGGTGGTAGAGCGTGACGAAGTGGCCCGCCGACGTTAGCGTTTGCTCCTCCGAACGCACGGTAAAGCCGCTGCCGGGGGCCGTGAGCGCGCGAACCAACGGAACGAACGCATCCCTTCCTGAAACGAAGTGACTCATGGCCAGCCTAGGCATGTCGGTCGACCAACCCTTCAGAACAGTGGCGTCATCCATCATGCCGCCCGGTTGATACGCGCGCGGCAAAGTCCAAGCTTGCTTTCGTCCCGGGTGAAGCTCGGCGAAATCATGTCCATCGGCGATCACGGTCACCGTCTGAGTATGCGGCTTCGCCCCCTCGACAACCGGAAAATCGACGCGGAACCGCTTCGGATCGGCGAACTTGGCCTCGTGGTGAAGCTGAGCGGAACCGATCGGGAGAATCATTTCGATGTTGATGTCGCAGTCGGCGCCCTTGAGACCCCAAAGCGTCTTATCAATTCGTGCCGCAAGCTGAGCAGGCGAGAGATTCGACTTCTTCCAACCCGGCGTGGCCAGCGACCTTGTCTGGCCGCTTGGTACTTTGACGACCTTGGGCCGGTCAGGGCTCTTGTGCAGGGGCGAGGTGTAGCTCGGCGGCGGCGGCGCGGGCGTGCCCTCGGGAGGGGATGCGGGCATCGCCGATCCTGAATCCGGCGTGCCGGGCGCCGACGTGGACGGCGGCGGGGCGCCCGCGGAAGCCGGGACCGAGCCGGTCGCGGCGGCCGTCGCGTTCGGACGGCTGCACCCCGCAACGAGGGCGAGGCAGCCCAGCAGGGCGGTGCAGACATGGGGACGCATCATCGGTAGGTTACCGATTTAGACGCCTGCGGGTTCCGGAATCGTTTTCCACAGGTTCAGATCCAGCTCCTTGAACGGCGCATCCTTGGCCTCGCACTCCTCGAGGAACGCCTCGTCCGAAGCGGTCACCTTCCCGCCGGCGTGGACCCGGTCCGCAAGATTCGCGAGCTCCTCGAAGCGCTCGATGTGATCGGAGAAGCGCACCTCGGCATAGTCGCGAGCGGACCAAGTCGAAATCAGGAATTGCCAGTCGCTAGCTTCGGCGAGGAGCATCTCGCGCGCGGCCTGAACGACGATACGGTGGGCCGGCCCGTCCGCATATTCGCGGACCATTTTCCGCAGCCGCCGCTCGATAACATGGAGCTTCTCCCAGGTCCAGACGTTGTTGTCATTGATCCAGATGTAGTGGTAACCGCCTTCGCCCCACGAACCCTCGGGCATCGTAATGACGTGGCGGGCCGGCTCCTGGTCGAGCACGTCGGATCCACTGACCATCTCCAAGCTCCCATCCCGGTGGATCGCCCGAGCGACCTCGTACAGGAATTCCGGACCCTCCCACCACCAGTGCCCGAAGAGCTCGGTGTCGTACATCGCCACGAGCGTTCCCGTGCGGTCCGCCAGGCCCTTGTAGTGGGCGAGGGTGCCCTTGAGGGTCTGCACGAGGTCTTCCGCGTGTCCGGCGATTCGCTCGAAGGCGGAATAGGGATCGTACGGCTCCTTCGCGCCGAGATCAGACTTCTGCTTGGAGATCCGCCAGTAGCGGAGACGGCCTGGATAGAGCTGCTTGTGAAACTCGAGGTAGTGCTCGTCGCCGGGGTAGCCGGCTTCGCCGGACCACACCTTAACCGTCGTCTCGGGGTCTCGGGCAAATACGGTGACGCCGTTCGGCAGCAGGTAGTGCTCGTATTCGCTTCTGAACTCGGCGGGCGGTGTGAAGTACTTCGAGCTCCGAGCGAACATTTCGGCGAGTTGTGGAAAGTTGGCGGCGTAGGTCCCGAGCGGAACGCCTCCGCGAATCATATGGGAGTCGACGAAGAAGTATTCGATTCCCGCGTTCTTGACGACCTCCTCGGTTCCCATACGTGCCCATGGAATCTGTCCCGTCCCGACCGGGCTCTTCCAGTCGTACCGGGGCCGGTAGGCGCACTCAGGCAGCCAAACACCGCGCGGCTTGCGGCCGAAATGCTTCTCGTAGACTTGAACGCCAAGGTCGAGTTGGGCCTGACAGCTTTCGTCGGTCCCCAGAAGCGGCTGATAGCCGTGGGTCGCCCCGCACGTGATGATCTCGATCGACCCGTGGTCTTGGAAGTACTTGAACGCCTCGACGATGTTGCGAACCCACTGGTGCTTGAACTGAACCAGGGAGCGAGTGTAGAAGCGCTGCCAGAACGCGGCGACCCCCTCCATCCAGAGATCGTTCTTGGCGGCGAACTCCTTTTGGTCCGCGATCGCGTAGTCGATCTTCTCCTGACAGTAGCCCTCGAACTCGTCGGCAAATGCGGGATCGGTGAGCTGTTCGGCGAGGATCGGGACGATATTGACCGTCCAGCGCGGCTTAATCCCTTCGTGGCTGAGCCGGTCGAGGGTGTGAAGCAGCGGAAGATAGCATTCGGCCGCCGCCTCGGTCAGCCAGTCGGTGCCGTGCGGGCTCTTGCCGTGGCTGAGCACATAGGGCATGTGCGAGTGAAGGCACAGCAAGAAGCGGCCGACGGGCATGAGCTAATGCTACTCGGGCAACCTTCGGCGAGTTTCAGAAGGCCTGGAACTCGCCGAACGACAGATGCCCGGCGAACGGCGCCCTCGCTTGGCTGAACGGGCGCCACTTCGAGTGGCCTTCGCTGTAGATATGGTTCGAGCCCTTCGCATGGCGGTCCGGCGAGACCGCGATCGGGTTGACGAGATCAGCGGAGTTGATCGGGTCTTCGACTTCGCTCAGCCAGGGGTGATAGTGCACGTCGCAGAAGCTATCCCGCCGCTCCGAGATGTAGATCGACTGGGCCGGCGTGGCGATGTCGCTCGAGGTCGCCCCGAACAGATAGTAAGCGTTGAGCAGGAAACTGGAGAGCGGGCCGGGAGGCGGCGCCAGCGGGCTCGACCCGATGCAGTTGCCGGACGCATCGAGGAGGTGGGCGCCGTGCGGATCGGGGTCAGCCGGGCACAGATAGAGCTGGGTCTTGCTGCTGTCGGGCGAAGCGACGTACGGCAGGATCTTGTCAAAGGGTGAGCCGTAGTCGATCGTTTCAAGCTGCCCGTTGCTGTCGTCGACGGCGGGGTTGCCCGTGGAAGGATGTTCCTGGGGGTATCGGTCGTCATTGTCGTTGATGTAAAGCATCAATGCCAGGCCGATTTGCCGGCCGTTGCTGAGGCAGGAAATCTTCTTGGCCTGAGCCTTGGCTTGAGCGAAGACGGGGAACAAGATGGCAGCAAGAATCGCGATGATCGCGATGACGACAAGCAGTTCAATGAGTGTAAATCCACGTTTGGCGGACACGGGAGCCTCCTTGGGCGACGGGGCCGGCGCATGCGCGGGCCGGTGCGGCGAGCGAAGGGATCGCTAGGCCGAGGGAGGGTGCTGATAAGGCGGAGCCGGAGGATCGGCGAGAGCGCAGTCGGGCGCCGGCTGAACCCAATCCACGCAGAGGATGGGCGTGTCGAGTCTGACCGGCTCAGAAGCCAGCGCGGGCATGAACGTGGGGACCGTCCATCCTGGCTGCGCGACGGGCCGCTTTTCCTGGCAGTGGCATGCCACGAATCCGGTTTCGCCGGGCCGGGGGGCCCGGACCTCGGTATGAGTTCGACCGTCGGCGGACCTGACGGTTACCGCGATCCGGTGAACAGCGGCGGTCGGGCACTGGGTCGGGACCGAGCGAAAGCCGAAGCGCGCCGCAGAACTGAACGCCATGCAGGCGGCCAGAAGCAGCAACAGCAGCCGGGTGATCCGGAAGCCACGCACGAACTCAGTATACGTCCGGTACGATCACGCTGACCGTGAACCCGCAGCTTTTGGCCCAAACCGGTCCGCTTAGCGGGCAGCGCCTGGAGCTAGCCGCACCGGTCGTGACGCTCGGCCGTGAGGCCGGCAACACCGTCGTCGTTCCGGACCAGACGGTGAGCCGAAACCACGCGCGCATATCGGTGGTAAACGGCGCGGCGACAATCGAGGATGCCGGCAGCAGCGGGGGCACGTTCGTCAACGAGTTTCGAATCAGCGGCCCTACGGTCTTGAAGGTCGGGGACGTAGTCCGGCTGGGGGGAAGCAGCTTCACGTTCACCCCCGGCACGTCCGTCTCCCCGATGGGTTTAACGGCCACGATGCCGTCGCGGGCGGGAAGGCGCTGGGAGGTCGGCAGCGCCGAGCAGGCTCAAGTGCCGATGCCTACTTCGGCGCCGGCGCCCGTCACGGGCAATTCCGGCTGCATGCCGGACTTCAGCCAGTTCGGCCGAGACCTCGAGGGTTGCATGCCGCTGCTACTTCGGATGTTGATCATCTTCCTGATCATCGTTGCGGTCGTCGCCGTGATCGGGGGAATCGTATTCCTGGTCGGCATCGCCGCGAGTGGAGTGAGCGTGGCGCCGGGTGTCTCCGGCGGAGGCGCCGGCACCACGACCGGGGGTGGATCGCCACAACCGTCGAGCCAACCTCAGCAGCAGCCCCCGCCGCAACAGCAGCAACAGCAACTGCAGCCCACGCATGCGGCCAATGGCGCGATCAGGATCGTCAAGGTCCGAACCGCGTATTTGGCGCGTGAGGGATACATGGCGCCGGTCCCGGTCGCTCTGATCGATTGGCAGAATGTGGGTTCGGAGTCGGTGGTCGAAGTCTTCGCCGACGTGACCTCTTACGACAAGGATGGAAAGGTTATCGGCCTTCAGAAGGCGGTTCGGATCTATACCGGCGCCGCCGTTCCGCCGAATGGCAGCCACTCCGACAACGACAAAACCGATGGCGTGATCCTATCGCTCGACCAGGGAAAGGGCCAAGCGCTGGATCACGCCGCAGTTACGCCGACGGAGATCCGAGTGGAACAGGCGTCGAATCCCGAGGAGTAGGGCTAGTGGCCGCCCCGGCTTCCGCGGTCGCCGCCGCCTCCCCTCGA
>DATGIR010000170.1:0-5192 GCA_035295605.1 Fimbriimonadaceae bacterium
ATTCGGGCCGCCTTCGTCGCCGGTTCCGTCGAGGTCGCTCGGCGCATTCTCCACAACGTCCTCACGCTGGAGCTCGAAGCAAAAGTGTGCCCCGGACTTGGTCGGTCGGAGATTGATCGTCCCGCCCATGGCCTCGGCGAGCCGAAGGGAGACCGCCAAGCCGAGCCCGGTACCCTCGATGGCGGTCGATTCGGCCCCGAGCCGCTGGAAGGGAATGAACAGTTGCTCGGCGCTATCGGGCGAAATGCCGCGGCCGGTGTCGATTACGTTGAACCTCAGCCAGTCGCCGTCCACATCGATGCGCACGGTGACACGTCCGCCCTCATGGTTGTACTTGATGGCGTTAGAGAGCAGGTTGATGAGCACCTGCCGCAGCCGCTGAGAGTCGGCTCGGACGAAGCTCGCTTGCTCACAGTCCGGATACTCGATCGTGATTGAGCGGCCCCTGGCGAGAGGCTGCACGAAACCAATGACCTCCCGGAGCGCCTCGTAGGCGTCGACCGGCTCGATCGAGAGGGAGATGTTTCCGGTCTCGATCCGGGAGATGTCGAGTACCTCGTCGATCAAGCGGAGTAGGTGCTTTCCCGCGCTCACGATCTGCCGCACCGAGTCCAGTTGGTCTTCGGTCAACGCATCAGACTCGAGGAGCTGACCGAAGCCGAGAATCGAATTCATCGGCGTGCGAAGCTCGTGGCTCATCCTCGAAAGAAACTCGCTCTTCGCCTGGTTAGAGCGCTCGGCGCGCTCCGTCACCTCTCGCATCCGGTCGGCCTCCTTCTGCGACGTCAGGTCCCGCGTGAAGCAGCGCGCATGAAGGAACGTGTCGCCCTGCCATCGGCCGTTCGCCTCCAGGGCAACCCACCTGACGGTTCCGTCCTTGGAGATCATGCGTGACTCCAAGTCGGAGATGACCTCGCCCTGCGCAATCCGATCCAGCAGTCCGTCGATGACGGACGGGTCCTCGTGGAACGCGCGCGCGGGTTTGCCGACGAACTCCTCGGTGCTGTAGCCGAGCATCTTGAGTTCGGCCTTGTTCGCCCGGAGAATGATGCCGTCCGGGCTCAGGAAGTGGAGACCTATCGCTGCGTTCTCGAAGAAGTCGTCGAGCAATTCCCGGCCCTTCGCCGCCTCCTCTTGCGCGGCCTGGCGCTCGGCGATTTCCTGCTCCAGCTCGAGTGTCCGGCGTCGAACGCGCTCCTCGAGCTCCTCGTTCATCTCGTGGAGTTCCCGATCGCGGGTCTCGATCTCCGAAAGCATCTCGTTGAAGCCGTCGACGAGCTGCCCGATCTCGTCGTTCGCGCGCTTGTTGGCGCGGACGTCGAACCGCTTCTCGTTTGACACCTGCCGCGTCGTATTCAGAAGATCGAGCACGGGCGCCGAGATGATTCGTTGGAGCCGGATGCCAAGGATGAGCGAGATGAGCACGCTCGCACCGATCAGGGGGAGGACGATGGCGAAGTAGCGGTTTCGTCGAGCCTCCCACGCGGAAAGATCCGAGTCGATATAGAGCGTTCCGACCGCATCCTGATCCGAGAATATCGTCCGCAGGACCGTCAGGCTCGACCCTTCAAAGCCGGCGCGGTTCTTCGTTCGCTCGAGGTGTGCGGGGGGTCTCGGTTCGCCCGGTCGGGCGTACTTCGCGACCAGGTTCCCGGTCATATCGTAAACCGCGACGCTCCGGATGTCCCGCTTGTTCTGGAGCGCGTGGAGCGTTTCGTTGAGAGCTTTCGCATCCCCAAACACAAGCGGCGCGCCACAGTTGGCGCTGATGACCTGCGCCTCAGTCGCCAAGTCGGACCGCATCTTGGCCTTGAACGAGGTGAGGTCGTAAAGAATGAATCCGGCGGATGCGACGATGAGGGAGAGGGTGCTGGTAAGCACCGCGATCAGCGTTAGCTTGAGCTTGATCGACCGGTTTCGGGCTTGAAACATCAGACTCGCCTCCCAAGGCTCAGGAGCTTCGAGCTGATCGTCAGCCCATCGTGAGAAGCGTTCGACTCATTGATCTCAAACTTGATTCGGTTGCCCTCGAGCGTGAAGTTGATGACGCCGTGTCGCTTGGCAAACCCGGGGTATTCACCAACCACGAGCACGGGCTTTCCGCGAAGGCCGTCCAGCCGATTGCAGCTCCCAATCTCGGACGCCGGCACAAAAAGCTCCTGGCACTTCGAAATGTCGTCAGACCATCGGAAGTGGTGGACCACCACTCGGCGCCCGCCGGCGGTCTTGCCCTCGACTACCGCTTCCAGCGCCTCCCCAAGGGAGTCGATCCCAATCGTGCCGATGACGATCGGCGACGAGGGACTCTCGAAGGCGCTCGACGGCCACTCGACGTACTTTGCGAAGTTGTAAAGAAACGCGGCCTTGACCTTCGCCTCCGTCATCTGGGCATGGCCCAGGCACGGGAGCAAGCTGAGCGCGCCAATGAGCCAAACCGAAATCTCCCGGCGCCGTGTATTAGGGGATGGGTTGGGCGTCATGGCGAACCTAGAACTTGAAATTCACCTTCACGTAGAAGTTCCTCGGAATGAAGTCGGGTTCGGTGAACACGGACAATGCCTCCCGATGATTCGAGGCGAAAAGGTTCTGACCACCCAGCGAAACCTCGGTCGTGGCGCTTGGACGCCAGCCCAGCCGACAGTCGACGCGCGCATAAGGCGCGACGTTGTTGACCGCAACTCCCTCGGTGTACTTGATCGACCCGTCGAACTCGAACCGGTTCGTGAAGTTCAACTGCGAACGCAGGCCAATCTGGTTATGCGGCGTCGCTCCTTCCCGGGCGAACGCGTCGATTCCCACAAAATCGGGGACCCCGTCCGAAAAATAGAATCGCTCGCTACAGAGTGAGTACGTTCCCTCGAGTTGCCAATCGGGGGTCACGTGATACCTGGCCGCTAATTCAAAGCCGGCGGTCGTTGCCCCAAGATCGTTCGCGAAGTTTTGCGGCAGTACAAGCACTCCGTTCGCGGGATAAGGCGTCCCCGGTGCGAATGATCGAAGCCGCGTGTACTGGTTGTAGAAAGCCGTCGCATCGAGGAGGAGCCGCTCGGACGAGGCGTATCTCCAGCCGATCTCGTTGGAGACCATCGCCTCGGAACGGAAGTTAGAGCTGCCGACGATCTGAATCTCCCGCACGCCTCCCGGCGCCGGGATCGTGAGAGCATTGATCGTCATCGACTCGTCGGCCGCGCTTGGCGTACGGACGGCACGCGATACTGCCGCCCACACGGTCTGCTTGCGATTAGGCGTCCAAGCGATGCTCGCGTTCGGCTGAATCTCCCATCCGGTGTACCGGTTGTGCTCTACCTTCGCGCCCGCGGCAAGCGCAAGCGACGAACTGAGTTTCCAATCGCCGTGGAGAAACCCGCTGAGAAGCGTCTCGGTCAAACTGGTCGGCGAAATCGTGGCAAGCATTCCGGAAACATACGAATCCCGCGTGGATCGGTAACCGAACCCGGTGGTGACGCGATTCGTCGCCGTCACCTGAAACGGAACCTGGAGGTCGACGTTGAACACGTCGTGCAGTTCGTTCAAACCCGGATCGTCGCGATCCTCATGGCCGTAGTAGGCAAGTACCTCCGCGCCCTGCCCATACCCGTTCGTGCGCTGCCACCGGCCGGTGAGGTTCAAATCGGAGGCGGGCAGCCGCCTGGATATCAGCGTTGAGAACGGCGGTGTGTAGGTCGGGACGCTGCGCGTGCCCCCGAGGTGCTCCGAGTTCGCTCCTCCCGTCATCATCAGCGAATCTGTCTTTCCCGTCCAGTCGGCCCGGAAGCCCGCCTTGATATCCTGCCAGCCGTCGTTCGCCGGCGTCCCCATGTCCGTAGTGAATCCGACCGCGCTCGTCGCCCTCGCGTACACCCGGAAGAAGCCCGCTGAACCGAACTGCCCGCCCGATCTGACCGACGTCTCCCACGGGGCGACCGTGGAGGAGCGCACCGAGACCAGCGTGCCCTGCGTCGCCGAGGCCTTCTTGGTGATCACATTGACAATGCCGTTCACCGCGTTGGTGCCCCAGAGCGAACCGCCGGGACCTCGGACGACCTCGATCCGATCGATGTCGTCCATGATGGTTTCTTGGGTGTCCCAGTAGACGCCGCTGAACGTGGTGTTGTACACGCTTCGGCCATCGATCAAAACGAGGAGCTTGTCGACGTAGTGGCTCTCAAAGCCGCGAATGCTGATCTGCCACTGGTCCGCGCTGAGTTGAGCCACGTGGACGCCGGGAACGAGCTGTAAAGCCTCCGGTATGTTGCGGGCCCCGGATCGCCGGATCTCCTCGGCGGTGACTACGTAGATCGCCGCCGGAACCTTCTGGTACGGCTGCGCCTCCTTGCCGGCGGTCGTGACCTCGACCTTGAGGAGGTCCTCGAGGGACATGTTGGCGATGTCTTTCGGCTTCTGGCCGCCGTCGGTGGCGAACGCGGAACCCGCCAGCATCGAAATTCCGGCGAGGAGGGCAAGTCGTTTGGTGATCATCGAGTTACAGCCGAACGCGTTCGGGACCATTGCCCCCAAATTCTCTCGGGCTCCGGCGACTCTAAACTCACGAAATCCGGCAAGTTTTGTCCCGGAATCGACAAGGAAGACACGCTCAAGCTGTTTTGAGCGCCGATCCTCATCGAAATCCTGCCGCGCCGCCCCGGTCCACTAGCAGGATGTTTCGGTAAATCTATAACTCATCTTCAGCCGGCGGGGAGCCTGCGAGGGCAAGAGACAGAACCTGTAAGCGGAGGGGCGCAAAGATTGACTAAAGACGGATTCGCGCCGAGAAATAGTCCGGTAAAGACGTAGACTTATCAGGCAGGCGATTGGGTACCCTGAACGTTCGCCCACCCCACTCCCGGAGAACGAATGAGAATTATTCAGCCGTCCTCGAAGCGAATCGGCCGGTTCCTCGAGGTCCCTAATCTAATTGAGCTTCAATTAAATTCCTACAAGTGGTTCCTCGAAGAGGGCCTCCCCGAGCTTTTTACCACCTTTTCTCCCATCTGGGACTTCACCCAGACGAATTACATCGAGCTCGTTAGCTTCACCCTCGGCGAGCCGAAATACTCCATCCAGGAGTGCCGCGAGCGCGACATGACGTTCGAGGCGCCTATCAAGGCGATCGTCCGCTTCGGCGGCCGCGACCGGGAAGTGATCGAGTCCGAAGTCTATCTGGGCGATCTCCCGCTCATGACCGACAAGGG
>DATGIR010000171.1:0-4464 GCA_035295605.1 Fimbriimonadaceae bacterium
GCCAGGCTCGCCGCCGGCGCGGCCAAGCTGATGCCGGCCGACATCGACGCCTACCTGAGCGGTGACTCCAAGGGATACACGGAGCATCCTCTGCCCGGCAAACAGCGCCTCCTCGCATCGCGCCTTGTTCGGGGCCTGGAACTCGTCGTGCCGGGAACGATCTCCGTCGCCGTCAACTGGGGACCAATCGAGCGCGAGCGGGCGCGAGTCAAAGCGTCCGGATCGGACTTCCAGCCGTCCGCGTTCACGATGTTCGCTTACGCCGTCACCCAGGCGGTGAAGGAGTATCCGGCTCTCCGCTCCGCGCTCATCGGCGACTCGACTCTGCGCACCTACGACCACGTGGCGCTCGGCATAGCGGTCGGGCTTCCGGGCGACGAGCTCGTGCTGGCGGTGGTGGACAAAGCGGACACCCTGAATTGGCACGACTTCGCCTCGAACGCCCGTGAGCGCATCGACTTGGCACGCGGCGGCACCGACCAAGCCACGGATTCGGTCACCGTCTCGCTTACCAACATGCAGAGCTTCGGGCTTCGAGACGCGGTTCCAGTCGTTGTCGCACCCGCGGTGGCGACCGTCTTCCTCGGCGAGGTGTATACCGGCATCGACCAGAGGTCGGACGAGCTCAAGCCGATGCGATTCGCCAACGTTTCGATGACGTTCGACCATAGGATCGTGAACGGCGTCGGCGCCGCCAACTTCCTGAACGCCGTAAAGCGGCGCGTCGAGACGATTTCGAGCGTCGTCGGGGGCACCTAGTGGGTCCAGTCATCGGCATCACGGCCGACGTCAAGACCAACGACGGCGACGCGCGGACCCCTCACGACCTTCGAGTCAAGGGCAACTATGCTCAGGCGATAGCCGAGGCCGGCGGGCTGCCCATTCTCGTGCCGCCAGATGCGGCCGCGGAAGAGATCGTGGAGCTGATCGACGGCCTGCTCATCCCGGGTGGCGACGACATCGACCCGGTGCACTTTGGACAGGCGCTCCACCCGGAAGCGCTCCTTCAGAACCCCCTGCGGTATCGGGCGGAGTCGGCGCTGTACCGCGCAGCCCCCAAAGCGCTTCCGATATTCGGCATCTGTTACGGCTGCCAGTTCATCAACGTGATGCAGGGAGGAACCCTGATCCAGCACCTTCCCGACCTTACGGGTGCGATGAAGCACACCGGCGGCGAAGTTCAGAAGTACGAGCTTGAGCCTGAGTCGCGGGTTGCCAAAGCGATCGGCTCGAACCACGCGGAGGGCAAGAGCTACCACCATCAGGCCATCGAGCAACCCGGTCGGGACGTGCGCATTACGGGGCATGCCGAGGACGGCACCGCGGAGGCGATCGAAGTCGCGGATCGGGACTGGACCGTGGCCGTCCAGTGGCACCCGGAGCGCACCCTCGACGACGAGGCGATGCGCCGGTTGTTCCGGGCGTTCGTAGAGGAGGCGGCCGCCTACCGGGCGCAACGGCGAGCCCATCCGGTAGGAGTCTAAGCTGCGCCTGTTTCGTAACGGCGAGGCGGTCGAGCTACCGCTCGACGGCATCGCGACCCGGCTTGAAGACCGCATCCTCGTCAGGACGGAGGAGGGCACGTTTTCCGGCGTCGCGGTGCTGAAGGGTGACGCGATTCTCGTCTCCTTCCGGGGAGAAACCTTTCGTTTCGACCGGACGCCGCCGCGCCAAGGCGCCGAGACCGCCGATGGTTCCGGCACGGTCACGGCGCCGATGCCGGGGATGATCGTCGAAGTCCTCGCAAAGCCTGGTTTGGAGTTTAAGCGCGGGGCGAAACTCGCGGTCCTGGAAGCGATGAAAACCCAACTTCCGATCACGATGCCGTTCGACGGCCGGGTCGAATCAGTTGCCGCCCAGGCGGGGAGGCAAGTCGAGCAGGACGCCGTCCTCCTGATTGTTAAACCAATGGAAACTGCCTGACTGCGCGCGAACTCGCAAAAGAACCTAGGCTGATCGGATTGAATTAGCCAAGAATTCCCGCGTAGGGGAAATAGGCGTGGTTCAAAGCAAGCTCTACAAGGAAGCAGATCTCGCATGGCAACGCGATTCCTGGCTTCGACTCCATCGTCCTATGGCGACGCGCGAACTCGACGCGGTCATCGGCGACTGGGTCGAATGCCTTGGAGATCTTGAGTATCTCCGGGTCGTGAAGACTTCGCAGAACTACGGCACCGATCACCTCATCACGATCAGGTGCAAATCGAAGCTGCCCGAAGGTTACGCCTCCGGAATCCAGGCTGACTTGGCTCGAATCTGGACGCGTGAGGTCTCGATTGGGATGGAGTGCGGGCACACCTTCCATAAAACCCCGACCGGGTTTGAGATGCACTTCATCGGGCTCAACCAGCTCAACGTTGCGCTTTCCGGCCAGATCGTCGTCGAAATGACGTGATCCTCCTCAGGTAAACCGGGCTCGTGGAAGCCCGCGACGTTCGGATCATCGAAGTTGGTCCGCGCGATGGCCTCCAGAACGAGAGCCTGTCTGTTCCCACGCCGCTCAAGCTCGAGCTGATTCGTGCGCTCGCGGCAGCGGGTCTGGACGAAATCGAGGCCACCAGCTTCGTCTCCCCCAAGTGGGTCCCACAGATGGGCGACGCGGCGGAACTCTGGCCGCAATTGCCCAAGGGCCCCACGTACTGGGCGCTCGTCCCCAATGTTCGGGGGCTGGAGCGCGCTCTGGAAGTGGGAGTGGACGGGATCGCGCTCTTCACCGCGGCAAGCGAAGCCTTCACCCAACGTAACATCAACATGACGATTCAGGAGTCGCTCGACGCGTTTTCCGAGGTCATCGGGAGGTTTCGCGCCTCGGTTCGACGGGGCCGCGTTCGCGCCTACGTGAGCACCGCGTTCGAGTGCCCGTACTCGGGCCGGATCGATCCACAGACCGTTGTCGGGGTGGCGCGGAGCTTGCTCGATTTGGGCGTCGACGAGTTGAGCCTGGGCGATACGATCGGTGTGGCGGCGCCGCCCGAGGTCGCCAGCCTTACGCAGCAAATCCTTGAAATCGTCCCGCCGGCAAGGGTGGCCTATCACTTTCACGACACGTGGGGGACGGCGCTTGCAAACGTAGCCACGGCGCTAGCGTTCGGGATTCGGGCGTTCGATGCGAGCGCAGGAGGTCTGGGTGGCTGTCCCTATGCTCCCGGGGCGGGCGGCAATCTGGCTACCGAGGACTTGGTGTATCTGCTGGAGCGCTCAGGCTACCGGACGGGGGTTGACTTGGCACGCCTGAGCCGCGCGACCCTGCCCGTTTTAAGCGCTCTCGGCCGGGCGCCGGCTGCAAAAGCCCAGATTGCTCATTTGGCGACTCCCCCGAGCGACGGCGTGTAGCGCCGTACCCAATCAGGCCAACCCCGATCACGGCAACTACCGCAGTCGAGAGCTGCTCCTCACGGGTGAGGCTGAACTCCTTCCGGTTCACGATCAAAATGACGGCTCCGATCGGCACAAGCGCCGGCAGCGCGTCGAGCCGAATCGGTCCAAGCCGGTACTTGCCGAATACGATCACGACGAGCAGATAGACGACGAGCGCCCCCGCCATCGCCCGGAAGGTGGCCGCCGCCCTCATCTCAAAGCGGTTCAGGGCGATGAAGAACATCGCGAGCAGAAACATGTCCGCGGGGCCAATTCGGGCGGCGATCGCGGAGCTTGCCTCAGCGCCGATGAACCCCGCGCGCGGAATCGTGTAGGCGATTTTGCTGAACATCTCCGGGTGGGCCGCCATTATCTGTTGGGTCGGTCCGCCCGGGGTGAGTATCACGAAGATGTCGAACGCGGCCAGGAAGATGGCCACGGGCAGCAGCAGATTCTTGTCCTTGAGCAGGGTAGCGAGCAGCGCGCCGAGCCCGAGGCACCAGGTGAGCAGGCCGGATTGAATAAGGCCGGCCAAAGCGCGAGCGCAAATGAATTGGAACTGGGTCGTGGGCGGATGAAGCTTCACCAAGACCAACAGGTGGATGAGGACGCCGAAGACGATGAAGCGAACGGCCAGCTTCCAATTCCACTTCTCGCGGCTCGCCTCGAAGAGAGCCCAAATTGGAGCGGTCACGTAGATCGCGGTGATGATCGGCGACAGGAAGCGGTCCCATTCGATGGGGAATTGGGCTACGCCCAGCAGCACGTCGACGACAACGAGCCCGAGAAGGACAAGCGCGAAGGTCACGAATCCGCGGGGTTTGCGGACGGGGCTACTTAACTGAGACATACGCCCTGGCGCCCGAACCGTCCCGTGCTCCGAGCACCGCTTCGTAGACCTCGAGAACTCGATCGGCCATCACCGACGGCCCCGAACCACGGACGGACTTCACCGCATGGTCGCTGAGCCGGGCGAGGAGATCGTCGTTGGCGAGCACGCCATTGATCGCAGTTGCAAACGCGGCCGCGTCGTTGCGGACGAGGATTCCGTTGACGCCGTCCTCGACCCCCGAGCTCGCCCCGCCCCCATCGATCAGCACCGGCGGC
>DATGIR010000172.1:0-2524 GCA_035295605.1 Fimbriimonadaceae bacterium
CCCTCCGCCCGTACCCAAATCCGGGCCCCTACTTCCCCCTCAACCGCTGACTGACGACCGCGATAATGGGAATCGCCAAACCGACGAACACGCCGATGCCCAACCCCCGCATGAGCCCTTGCCCAACCCCGACCGCAACCGGATTGAACCCTTCCCGCCCATTCCATACGGTGTCCCAGTAGTAGGAGGGCATGTACGTGCCGGTGAGGTAGCCGATCAGCGCGCCGAGCAACCCGCACCCCACGGTGCAGCCAGCCACCCATCCCAGAATCCGCCACTCAGACATGCCGCTTGGCGATAGGTTAGCTCAGGCGCGCGGCGGGGAGGATCACAGCAGCTTCTTGAATTGCTCGATGGTGAGTCCGGAATCGCGCACGATTCCGGCCATCGTAAACGGCTGAATCGGATTATGTCGAGGGATCGTAATAATCCTCTTGCCGTCGGACATCGTCACATGCTTCCCCTGCCGCTCGATCCGGAACCCGGCCTTTTCGAACGCGCGGATCGCCCGAAGGTGATTAACTCCCGGGAGCTTAGGCAACGTTCACGCGTACGGTGTGAGACTTGGCTCCGGCTTCGCGCCTCGAAAGGTCACCAGCGATGGCAAGATAATCCGAAATCGCGTCCTGGATGTTGGCGAGCGCCTCGTCTTCCGTAGCGCCCTCAGACCAGCACCCCGGCAACCCGGGCACCCATGCGCTGACACCCTCCTTCGTCGCCTTGGTGACTACGGTGTAGTCCATAGGGAGATTATACGGTCGGCCCTGCTCGCTCACACCCGCGGCAACCGCAACTCAACCGCCGGCAACGGACGGAACGGCTTGCTCGGCAGCTTCTGATACCAATACGCCGTCGAGGAGTAGTCGTTCGAAAGCGCGTTCGCCTCGCCGTGCTCGATCGAGACTCGGATCGACTTCCGAAACCGGATCGGGTCCTCGATGTGGAACCGGTACATCGAGTTCTTCCCCCGCCAAGGCCAATCCTTGTCCCCCGAGTTCAGGGTGATCCCGTGGTACGGCGCGCAATACTCCTGACTCGGCCCGAATGCGGTGTTGAAGTAATCCTCGGTGCCAGTGCCGTGCAGTCGTGGCGGCCAGGGCTCGCCGTCGATGACGATCATGTCGTCACCCTCGCCGTACCAGTCGTTGCCATGCCGCTCGAAGCAGTCGATGTTCAGGTTGCACCCAACGTAAACCCCGTCTCCCTCCGCCTCGAGGATCAGATAGTTGTCGCGATCCGAGAGATTGGGGTTGTCGGCCCAAATCTGGCGGTGGTTCTCCGGGGTCAGCTTGTCCTTGAGCCACCCTTCGGTCGGGTTCTCCCGGTTCCAGCACGCGCAGAACCGGCCGATGTCCGGCCCGTGCGGTTCCTCGTACTCCTCGTAGTCGATGTAGAAGTACACGTTCACCCGCTGGTCGCCTTGGTTCTCCAGGGAAACCCTCGCCTTGTCGAAGGGCATCGGCCACCAGCAGTTCATGCCGCGCCCGTCCTCGGGCGACATCTGCAGCGGCAGGCTCACGAAGTTCTTGAACACCCCGTGGCCGATACCGAAAAAGTCACCGAGCGGGACCTCGACCGCCGGGTGGCGCTGGTCGTCCCAATACATCCGCAGCACCATCTTCCGGGGGAAGGTGTCATCGTGCCCCACCGTCATCCAGATGTGCTTGATGCAGCCGGGTTTGTGCTCGTCCAGGAGGATGAGCGTCCCGCCCGGCTCCATCTCCCACCAGTCGCAATTGCCGCCGGTGACCTCGTAGGAGCTGGAACGGCGCGATCGAAACTCGCGAAGCTGTGGAAGTTGGGCGAGCGTGCCGGCGCCGAGCATCCGAGAAGAATACCGATGGTCCGGCCGACTACCCGACCGACCCCTCAAGGCTCACGCCGAGCAGTTTCTGCGCTTCGACCGCGAACTCCATGGGCAGCTCTCTGAACACTTCCTTGCAGAAGCCGCTGACGATCATGTTCACCGCGTCTTCCAATGGAATCCCCCGCTGGTTGCAGTAGAAGATCTGGTCCTCGCCGATCTTCGAAGTCGACGCCTCGTGCTCCACCGTCGCCGTCGGGTTCTTGACCTCGATGTACGGGAACGTATGGGCGCCGCATCGGTCGCCCATCAGCATCGAGTCGCACTGGCTGTAGTTCCTCGCGTTCTCCGCACCAGGGTTCACCCGCACTAGGCCGCGATAGGTGTTCTGCCCGTTCCCAGCCGAAATCCCCTTACTCACGATCGTCGAGCGGGTGTTCTTGCCCAGGTGGATCATCTTGGTGCCGGTATCCGCCTGCTGCTTGTTGGCCGTCAAAGCCACCGAATAGAACTCGCCGATCGAATCATCCCCCTGAAGGATCACGCTCGGATACTTCCAGGTGATCGCCGAGCCGGTCTCCACCTGCGTCCAAGTGATCTTGCTCGCGCGTCCCTTGCACTTGCCGCGCTTGGTCACGAAGTTGTAGATGCCGCCCTTCCCGTCTTTGTCGCCCGCGTACCAGTTCTGAACCGTCGAGTATTTCACGGTCGCGTTGTCGA
>DATGIR010000173.1:0-2299 GCA_035295605.1 Fimbriimonadaceae bacterium
AGCGGCATCCCCGCCGCCTCGCAAATCGGCTTCAAGGTGGCCACATTTTGCACGCAGGCCCGGTGGAGCTCCGGCTGGTCGGGCAGGCGAAGAAGGTTCACGACCACGCAAGCGGCATCGAGCCGGACCGCGAGGTCTACCGCGCCGGGGACGAGCTCGGAGAAGAGATGAGAGGGGAGCTTCGAGCCGTAGACGTTCGCGACGTCGGTGCGCATGACCAGGGCCGGCTTCGGGCCCTCGATTTCCTGGAGCAGCCTGGCCGTTCCCGGCGCGAGTTGGATCGCGTCGGGCCCCGCCGCCGCCAGCGTTCGAACGGCCGCGGGCAGGTCCTCGATGCCGCCGAGAAAGGATGCCTCGTTAAAGAAGCCGTGGTCCACGGCGACGTCGAAGCACTTGCCGTCGGCGGCGAAAAGCCGCCTTAGGCGGGGCGCACAGCTCATGCGCCGGAGTTTAGCTGGTGGCGTCTTTCGTGAACTGCACGTCGATGGTGACCTTGAGCTCTTCGCCGATCAGAAGCGCCCCCGCTTCCATCACGTGATTGAAGGAGATGCCGAAATCTTTCCGGTTGATGACCGCCGTCGCCGAGGCGCCGATCTTGGTGTTGCCGTACGGATCCTGAATTTCCCCGCTCGGCCCCTCGACGCTTAGCGCAACCTCTTTGGTGACGCCGCGGATCGTGAGGTCGCCATAGAGCTTGCCCTCGCCCGGGCTCGACGGCTCGACTCGGGTCGAGTCGAACGTGATCGTCGGAAAGTCGACCACGCCGAGAAAGTCCTTCGACCGGATGTGCTCGTCGCGTTGGTCGTTGCCGGTGTTCACCGTCGTGGCGTCGATTTCCACGTGCAGCTTGAGGCTCTTCGGGTCGGCCTCCTCGAACTGCGCGGTGCCGGACAGGCCCGGAAACTTTCCGCGGACAGTCGAGATGCCAAGGTGCTTGATGCTGAAAAGAAGGTCGGAATGGGCGGGGTCGAGTGTCCACTTGCTCATGATTTGTCCTACGTCGGCCTTCGGAAAAAGTTGCATACGCAATTAATTTCTTCGGTGGGGACGCATGCCATACTTCAACGCCTCAACGCCGAGGCGGCCTCTTCCAACCCATGAGTTCTATCGGAAAGGGCTGGAGTTGGAATCGCCTTCGGGCGACCTTCTTCGGAAAACCGATCCCCACTTCGCGCGCGCATCACGAGCGTCTCGCGCCGGTTTTGGGCCTTCCCGTCTTTGCCTCGGACGCCCTCTCGTCGGTGGCCTACGCGACGGAGGCCATCCTCGGCATTCTCGTCCTCGCCGGAATCGCCGCCCTCCACATGCAGATCGCGATCAGCGTGGCGATCGCGCTGCTCATCGTCATCATCGCCTTCTCCTACAACCAGACCATCCACGCCTATCCGAACGGCGGGGGCTCCTATATCGTCGCCAGCGAGAACCTGGGCGAGAAGGCGGGCCTGCTGGCGGGCGCCGCGCTGCTGATCGACTACATCCTCACCGTTTCGGTGTCGGTCACCGCGGGCGTGGCGGCGATCGTTTCCGCGTTCCCCCACCTGCACCGCTTCCTCGTGCTGATGAGCCTGGCGTGCATTCTCGTGATCGCGTGGCTCAACCTTCGCGGCGTTCGCGAGTCCGGCCGGGCGTTCGCAGTGCCGGTTTACGCGTTCATCGTGGGCATCGTCGGCATGGTCGTTTGGGGCCTGATCCACCGCGGCCTCGCCCCCGTCCCGCACCCCGAAGCGCTTTCCGACACGCTGGGCAAGGAGATGAACGTCTCGATGCTCTACCTGGTGCTTCGCGCCTTCGCGGCGGGCTGCACGGCGCTCACCGGAGTCGAGGCGGTGAGCAACGGCGTCCCCGCGTTCAAGCCGCCCGAGTCGCGCAACGCGGCGACCACCCTGCGCTGGATGACCGGGCTCCTGGTGGTGATGTTCGTCGGAATCGGGCTGCTTGCCCGGACGTTGCCTTCGCTCAACCTGTACGACAGCGGCGACCCGCGCTACCGGTCGGTGGTCTCCCAGATCGCGGCGGCGACGCTCGGTGGGGACAAGAGCTTCGGCTTCTATTACGTTCAGTTCGCGACCGCCGTGATTCTCGTGCTCGCGGCGAACACGAGCTTTGCGGACTTCCCACGGCTCTCCAGCCTGATGGCGCGCGACGGCTATCTGCCGCGCTCGCTTTCGCGCCAGGGCGACCGGCTGGTGTTCCACAACGGCATCGTCATGCTTGCCTGCTTGGCCGGCGCCTTGGTTTGGTATTTCAAGGGCCAGCTAGACCTGCTGCTGCCGTTGTACGCGGTGGGCGTGTTCAGCGC
>DATGIR010000174.1:0-4606 GCA_035295605.1 Fimbriimonadaceae bacterium
CCGCTTACCGAGAGCCCACTCGCAGAGCCGTCGAAGCCGAACAAGGCGGTCGCCTGTTCGGTGGGAGAGGCCCAGTAGACCGGCGCCCCGGCATTGGCGGCGATGCGCCCTCCGTCCGCGATGAACATGCTCGAGCAATTGGGCGTGTGAATGTCCGGGAGCCTCAGCGGCATAGGAGTGGCCGTGTAGCTCGACCAGTAAAGTGGCACGGTGAAGTCGTTGAACGACCCGACAAACGCCCCGCCGGGCGCCATCGCCTCAACGCGAACGATCGTGGATCCGCTCGGCACCTGAACAACCTGGGGCGGGCTGGTTGGGCTAGTCCAGGCCAACAAGTTGCCGGGGCCGGGCGCGTTATTGTCGAAACCGCTTACGCTGAGGAAGACGCCTGCGTCGGAGACGAACACCTGGTCCAGCAGCGGCAGGTAGCCGGGTGCCTGCAGCACTTGTGGAGCGGAAGTGACGCTCGGCAAGTACGCGCCGTTGTAACCCGTGATCAGCCCTGAATTAGTC
The DNA here is from genome assembly GCA_035295605.1 of Fimbriimonadaceae bacterium. Lineage (GTDB taxonomy): Bacteria > Armatimonadota > Fimbriimonadia > Fimbriimonadales > Fimbriimonadaceae > DAIDHV01. The sequence continues at coordinate 514 of DATGIR010000174.1, forward strand.
AGCCAGGTCGGCCGGAACCCTCCCGGGAGCGACGTGGGGCTTCCGACCGAGGAAGCCGAGTACTCGAGGGAGCCGGAGGAAAGACTCGTAACGAGAAACTGTCCATTGGCGTTCGCGTTTCCAACGAGGAAGGGGCTCCGGGGGCTCATCGAGGTTGCGTGGTAGGAAGCCGAGACTAAGAGCGGGGTCTGGTAGACCGGCAACGACCCGGTCACGCCCGGTCCCGCCGTGAGTGCGGCGCCGGCCTGGTTCACCACCGTCTCGTTTCTGCCGTCGGCGTAGTTGAGGGCCAGGTGGCCGAGTTGATCGATCTCGGCGGTCGCCGCCCCCGCCGGAGTCGTCAAGTTCATCGAGAAGTTCGAGGTGAACGGATTGATCGTTCCCGTTCCCGAAATGCCGCCCGGACTGACGGAAACGTTGCAAAGGAGGTCGGCCGGCAACGTGCCCCGGACGGAAAGCGAGACCGTCGCATTGCTCTCACGTATGGTGATGGATCCCGCGATATTGAGGGAATCGTCGAGGGTCAGGTTGAAGGCAGTCAACGCGCCCGTGTGGGTGTTGATAAGGCTCCCCGTGACCGTGCACGCGCCCGCGCCGTCGGTGTACGTCACCTGCATCTTGCCGGTACAGGGAATGTTTCCCGCGGTGGTGTCGACGGTTATGTAGACCGGTTCCGGATAGGACAGGCCCGTTCGTGCGAACATGACGACCGACCCTGCCGATTGGCCGGACAGGCCCCAGGTGTACGGCTGCGTGAGGGTGGTGCCGCTCAGCTGAATCTGCCCGACATATAAGTCCAGGACGTCGATGTAGCTCTGGTTGAAGTACCCCGCCTGCCGGGTCGCCGCAGCTGCCCCCTTCTTGGCGCGGATGAGAAATCGAATGGGGCTGGGCGTCGGCGCCGTGTTCGCCAGTGCTTGGAGCAGATAGCTGACCAAGCCCGCCGATTGGTAGCTGGAGAGCGCGACCGCCCTCACCGCCGCGTTGCCCGTGAGCTGCGGTCCCCCGCCTCCGCCCACGCCGCTCCCGCCGCAACCGCTTCCGGCCACTAACAGGGCCGAGATGCCGACCGCGAGCACCCCCGCAAAGCCGAGACTTTTCACGTTTGAATTCATAAGGCACGACTCCGAGCGACGGCAACTTCCGTGCGCCGCATCAGCAGCAGCGCGAACACGGCGACCCACAAAAGGTACGAGCCAATATTGATGCGCTCCCAAACGCCGATCCACGGCGTCGGCAGGTTCGCCTGAAGCCGTGGGGCATCCGCGCTCGTCAATCCGCCGAACACAAACAGAACCAGGATCGTCGCAACCGAGTAGAGCCTGAACGACGTTCCGAAGGCGGCCGCGCCGCACACGATCGCGAGGAGCGCGAGCAGACCCCACACGGCCGTGAATACGATGTGCATCGTGTCGGTGAGCGTTCCCCCTCCCGCTGCCAGAATCGCACGCTGGTGCATCGGCGGCCAGAAGAATCCGAGCACGCCCTGTCCGATCATCACGCCGCCCACGAGTTGAAGGAGCCGGCTTCCATGCGCGGATTGCCAAATGCCCCAGCCAAAAGCGACAAGAAGCAAAGCATAGACGGCGGCCAGCGCGACCCAAAGGGACCGTGTCGGCGTCCCGACTGCGGAGAGTTCGCTGACGGTGAGCGAGGCCGAGCGATAGCCCTTGTAGAAGAGCGGTACGACCGCGTTCATCGCGGCATAAAGGAGCGAAGAAGCAACTCCGCAACCAAGAAAGGTCTTTCGCATGAATTAGCTCTCAGACAGGTGATCCCCAACTTCCAGTGTCTCCCCGAAACCCCGCCGCCGCAAGTCTGCCGAATACTGTCCAGGAAACCTTCCACAGCCGTAGGCGCCCGTAACGCCCGGCGCCCCACCGAATACGTCAGAATCCCCCAATATGCCGTTACCGTCGGGAACGGTGACTTTTCTCACGACGGACATCGTCGGATTCAGCGCCCTCTTCGAGCTCGATCAGGAACGCGCGCGAGCCCTGACGCTTCAGCACTTCGATCTGATCCAATCGATCGTCGACAAATGGGGCGGGGCCATGTTCAAAACCGCCGGCGACGCCGCATGGGCGGCCTTCACTTCCGCCCCGTCCGCTGTACGCGCCGCGCTCGAGATCGCCCGCCGTCTCCGCGAAACCCCCGACCTCGAGGAGCTGAAGCTGCGGACCGCGCTCCTCACCGGCGAAGCCGCGCCCTCAGCCGGCGACTACCTGGCGCCCGTCCTCAACCGGTGCAGCCGCGTCATCAACCTCTGCCCCCCGGGCGGCGTGCTCGTCGGCGCGACCACCCACGAGCTGACCCGTTTGGAATTCGGTTATCGGGCACTGGGAACCGCCGAGCTGCGCGGCGTGCCCGACCAGGAGATCTGGCAGCTCGACGAGCCGGAGCTGGTCGCCGAACTGATGGATCCCCTCGTAAGCGGAAAGCGGCGAAAGCGGGCCCTCCCCTCCGAAGAGCTCCGCTTCGTCGGGCGCGTCGGTGAAAAGTCGGAGCTCGCGACCCGCCTCTCCGACCCCGGCACCCGCCTGGTGACGGTAACCGGAATGGGCGGCATCGGCAAGACGAGGCTCTGCACCGAGGTCGCGCGGGAGCTCCAGCTCCAGTTCAAGGACGGCGTGACTTTCGTCGAATGCGAGTCGCTCACCAACGAGTCGGAACTGCTTTCCGCGGTCGCATCCGCCATGGACCTGGATGACCAGGTGCACGACCTCGACTCTCTCGCCGGCGCCCTGAGCTCCTCCGAGCAATTGCTTCTGCTCGACTGTTTCGAACGCCTCGTGGACTCGCGCTCCGTCGTCGAAAGCTTGCTGAAGGTGACGACCGGGCTCAAGATCCTCGTCTCCAGCCGCGTGGTCCTCGGCCTCCCACGGGAGTACGAGTTCGCGCTAGGCCCGCTCGGAACCCGGGTTCGCGAGGGCTCGAGATCGGAGGCATGCACGCTCTTCTGGGACGTCGCCGAGCATGTCGCCCCCCGCATCAAGCCCACGCGCACCCACGCCAACACCGCCAACCAAATCGTCGAGGCGCTCGAAGGGGTCCCGCTCGCCATTCTCCTCGCCGCAACCCGGCTGAGCCACATGGCCCTGGAGGAGCTCCTCGACCAGGTCCGCCGGCGCCGGCTCGAAACGTTGAAGCGCTCGCCGATCGCGGCCGTCGACCGCCACGAGAATCTGATCCGGGTCATCGACGACTCGTTCAGCCTCCTGCAGGAGTCCGAGCTCCAGTTGATCTTCGAGCTCTCCGTGTTCCGCGGGTTCTTCATGGACGACGCCTTGGCCGTCCTCGGAGATGACGACCGCGTGCGCGACGGGGTTGCCCGGCTTCGCAGCAGCAGCTTGCTCGTCGCCCAAACCCATGGCGCCCGGATGCGGTTCCGGATCCTCGACACCATTCGGGAGTACATCGAACGGCGCGGATCGGACCGGGTAGCCGATGCTCTTCGCGCGAACCACGCCGACCACTACACCCGCACCGCCGTCGCCGTCCGGGCCAAGGCGGAGGCGGGGGAATGGCGAACGACCACCCGCCTGCTCTGGCTCGAGATGGGCAACTATCGGGAGGCCATCGACTTCGCCGTCAGGCACGGGAGGGCCGACCTCCTGGACATGCAGGCCCGCTCCCTGGCCCGCCCAATGGCCGAAGCCGGAATGACGACGGAGTTCAACGCGCTCTCGAAGGCGGTCGCAACGAGCGACGGCTCCCTCTCGAAGCAGGCTCTCGCCGAGCTCGAGGGCCTCCGCGGCATGCTCGCCCGAGGCGCGGGAGATCTCCCGGCGGCGCGCGCCCACTGGATCGCCTGCGCCGAGCTCTGGAACCGTGCCGGCGACCGTGCGCGAGAGGCCGACGTCCTCTCCGACGTCATCGACGTCTCGATCGGACTCGGCGACCTCGAGGCGGCAAGGCGGGGCCTTGCCCAGTTCAACGAAGCGCGGATCGGAGCCGGAAGCGATGACGGTCTGACCATCTCGGGAAAGATGCTCGAGGCACGGATCGCGCTGGCCGAGGGCGACAAGCCGCTGGCCCGCGAGCTCGGGCTCCAGGCCCTCGAAACGACCGAAAAGACGGCCGGCGACCGGCA
>DATGIR010000175.1:0-3214 GCA_035295605.1 Fimbriimonadaceae bacterium
GGGGCCCGGCATCGGCGGTCAGTGTGGCGAGGGGCTGCTCAATCAGATCGCATCGAACCGATCGCTCGCGACTGCCGGGAGCTTCTTCCGGTCGCTCGGGTCGAGGCGAACTTCGGCGCCACCTGGGGTGCCACATCTCGAGGCTGGCCCCGTCGCTCTGCCAGGGAGCGCTCAGTCTCGCTTCGCCCGCTCGGCGGAAGGCGTGATGCCGGTCTTGCGCCGGAATAACTTGCAAAAGTAGGAAGAGGACCGGAATCCCATCTTGTACCCGACGGTCTTGATTTCGATTGCGGGGTTCTTCAATACCCGCTTCGCGCATGCGATGCGCTCATTGAGCAGATACTGATGAGGGGCGATGCCGGTAACGTTCTTGAATACGGCACGGAACCGGCTGTAGCTGATCCCGAGGGAGCCCGCGAACTCATGGAAATCCACTTCGGCGAAGAGATTGCGCCGTATCCGGGCGATAGCGACATCGGCAACATGGCTCGCCGGCGGTCTGGCCTCTTTGGGCGATGTGGCGTACGCCAGGATCTGCAGGAGACAGCCGACCGAGACCGCCTTGTAAAGCGGCGCCTCCCGTCTCGAAAGATCGATCAGCTGATCGAATAGATCGATCAACTCCGGTTGATGGCCGACTCTCTGCACGGCCGACTTGCGACGGGTGAAAACCTTCTCACGCACATGTTTTTCGATGTATCGCCCTTTGAAACCCACCCAATAAACCTCCCAGCCGGTATCGTCATGGGGGCGGTAGCGATGCCAATCGCTTTTGTAGATCAGGATCAGGTCCCCTGGCGCGACCTCGACGACCTTGCGTCGGGTCTCGAAATAGCCCGCGCCACTCAGGACGTAGACCAGGTGATGTTCGTCCAGCTCTCGTCCGTGCTTCCATTCGAAAGCATGGGTCCTCGGATGTCCGAACGGAGGGTATCCCGAGTGCGGGGAGACATGCTGATGCCCCACGGTGGTCAGCTCGGCGCCCCAATCGCCGTCGGGTCGGGCGCTCAGATAGGCAGAGAGATCCGCTTTCCTCGGCATAAGCATTTTGTACAACTGCTTGACCCTTTCGTCCATATACAGAAAGAGCCCCACGGGGAAAAATGTTGCGCATGGATAGGGTCACGTTCTCACGGCACGTTGGGAACCTGAAGATCGGACTCTTCGGCATCGGCCTCGACACCTATTGGCCGCAGTTCGAGGGTCTCAAGGATCGCTTGTCAGGGTACCTTGCCGAGGTTGGCCGCAAGCTCGCCCGCCCCCCGGCGGAGATCGTGAATCTCGGGCTGATCGATACGCCCGAAAAGGCGATGGCGGCCGGCCATGCGTTTCGGCAGGCGGATGTCGATCTGATCTTCCTGTATGTGACGACCTACGCTCTCTCATCCACCGTGCTGCCCGTGGTGCGCCGCGCGAAGGTCCCGGTGGTCATCCTCAATCTCTCCCCTGCGGCTGCCATCGACTACGAGGCCTTCAACCGCTTGGGCGACCGCACGCGTATGACCGGCGAATGGCTCGCGTGGTGCCAGGCCTGCCCGACTCCTGAGATCGCCAATGTCTTCAATCGCTGTGGCATTCCGTTCTTCCAGGTGAGCGGCATGCTGCATGACGATCCGACGGCGTGGAACGAGATCGAGTCGTGGATCGAGGCGGCCAAAGTGGCTCACGTCATGGAGCACAACCGCCTGGGCGGCCTGGGCCATTACTACGGCGGCATGCTCGATATCTATTCGGATTTCACGCAACAGTGCGCTTACTTTGGCGGCCATGTGGAGATCCTCGAGGTCGAGGAGTTGGCCGCACTGCGCTCTGAAGTTTCCCAGGCCGATACCGAACGCCTCGTGGATGAGATCAAAACCGCCATGGACGTGCAGCCCGACTGCCCACCGGCGGAGCTGCTTCGCGCGGCCCGTACTTCAGTGGCCCTGGATCGACTGGTGGAACGTCACGCCCTCGGCTCGATCGCCTATTACTACCAGGGAACCGGAACGCCCGAGCATGAGGATGTGATGAGCTCGGTCATTCTCGGCGCGAGTCTCTTGACGGCCAGGGGCATCCCGATGGCCGGTGAATACGAAGTCAAGAACGTTCAGGCGATGAAGATCATGGACATCCTCGGCGCCGGAGGCTCATTCACGGAATACTATGCGGTGGACTACAACGACGACGTCGTGCTCATGGGACATGACGGGCCCGGCCACATCGCCATCGCCGACGGCAAAACCAAGGTACGCCCACTGGAGGTGTACCACGGCAAGGTCGGACGGGGCCTTTCGGTCGAGATGTCCGTCAAGCACGGGCCGGTGACCCTGTTGTCAGTGGTGCAGACGGGTGATGGGAAGCTCAAGCTTGTCACCGCCGAAGGCCACTCCGTCCCCGGCCCCATTCTCCAGATCGGCAACACCAATAGCCGCTACAAATTCGCCCTCGATGCGCGCAACTTCATGAACGCCTGGAATGCGCAGGGTCCGGCGCATCACTGCGCGGTTGGGATCGGTCACGTTGCGAGAAAGATCGAAAAAGTTGCGGCGCTTCTGCGGATGGAGTCGGTTCGCGTGTGTTGAGAGTCGGCGCCCTACTTCGGAGTCAAGGCGTCCTGACTCGCCACACAGAGCCACCTGCCATTTGGCATCTTGGTCCAGGTATCCGTGAAGCGACCGGTCTCGTCAAAGGCTTTACCTGACGCATCGATTCCTTTGGCATGGAAACCGGCGATCGCCACGGCCGTGTTCCCAAACGCGTAAACCTTGAGACCGATGTACTCCATCGTGGTGAATTTTTCGGCCTTTGCAGTTGCCAATGCCGCAGCCTTGGTTACGGTCACCTCGCCTGTGCCGCTCGTTTGCACGAAGTTGTCGGCCAGGAGAGGCGCGACCAAATCGGCGTTGTTGGTCCGCTGGGCCTCGGCCCATTGCTTCTCCAATGCCGCGACCGCCTGTTCGGTCGTCTCCAGACCGGCCTGCGACCAGACGATGCCCGCCAGGAACGGCAACCCGACCACCGCCCAGAGCAGATCTCTCTTTTTCATCGATAACTCCAGATTGAGGGGGGCTTCCAGGCGCGAGCCATCCGGTACCACTCCCTGAGCGCCAACATGGCGGCTTCGAGGAGGCTCCGCACCTCTTTTTCACCCTGCACGCCGGTGGAGGGATACTCGTCTCGTGATGGGTAGTGAAACGTACCAAACAGGATATCCCAGAAGGGGAAAAAGGCG
>DATGIR010000176.1:0-4556 GCA_035295605.1 Fimbriimonadaceae bacterium
CGCTAGCACGTTGAGCTCGGTCGCCTCCCGCTCGTGGGTCTCGGCGCCGTCGACATTTGTGTAGGCGGCGAGGTTCACACACCACTCGAAGCGACCCAGTTCTCCGGCGCCAAAGCGTGCCGCCGAGAGGGGGTCGGTGACGTCGAACTCGCTCGAGCTCGGGGCGACCACCTCGTGGCCGCGTCCCTTGGCGGCGGGAACGAAGTCGGCCCCGAGAAGCCCGGAGCCGCCGGTGACGAGGAAGCGCACTAGCTCGCCAGCCGGATCACTTCGGCGGCGTACTCCTCGGTGCTCGCCTTGCCGCCAAGGTCGCCGGTGAGGCACTTCCCTTCTTCGCAAATCTGAAGCACCGACTTCTGGATCTTGTCGGCGATCTCGCCTTCGCCGAGGTGGCGAAGCATCATGAGGGCGCTGAAGAGGAGCGCGGTCGGGTTGGCGATTCCCTTGCCGGCGATGTCCGGCGCGGAGCCGTGAACCGCTTCGAAGACGGCGCAGTTCTCGCCGATGTTGGCGCCGGGAGCGAGGCCCAAGCCGCCGACCAGACCGGCGCAAAGGTCGCTCACGATGTCGCCATAGAGGTTCTCGGTAACGATGACGTCGAAGCGCTCGGGATTCGTCACGAGCTGCATGCAACAGTTGTCGACGATGATGTCGTCGGCGACGATGTCGGTGTACGGTTTGCTGGCTCGGTAGAACTCTTGTAGGAACATGCCGTCCGTGAGCTTCATGATGTTGGCCTTATGCACGGCGGTCACTCGGCTGCGACCCTGCTTGCGCGCCATCTCGAAGGCGTACTTACAGAGGCGCGCACAGCCCGGCCGGGTGATGACCTTGATCGCCTGAGCCATGTCGGGATGGGGCTGAAACTCGATGCCCGAATAAAGGTCCTCGGTGTTCTCGCGAACGATGATGATATCGATCTCTTTGTTCTCGAATGGTCCCTTCAGCCCGGGGAGGGTCTTGGAAGGGCGGACGTTGGCGAAGAGATCGAGCGCCTTGCGAAGGGTCACGTTGGCGCTGACGTGGCCGCCTCCGGACGGGGTGGTGGTTGGTCCCTTCAGGGCGATGCCGACGCGGCGGACGCCCTCGATGGTGACCTCGGGGACGGCCGGCAAGCCCTTGTGGATAGCGGGGAGGCCGGCTTCGTACTCCACGTATTCAGCGTCGAAGCCGCCGGCGGCAAGGATTTCGAGGGTGGCCCGCATGATCTCGGGCCCGATCCCGTCGCCGGGGATGATCGCAATTCTGTGTTTTGGCATGGGTGTGGGCTACCGCTTTCTACTTCGTGAATTTCCAGGCATCGGCGGTGCTCTTGATGTTGCCGCAAAAGCCGTCGATTTGCTCGCGCAGGAAGGCCGCCGTGATCTCGCGATTATCCAGCACCCGGTGCATGTAGAGCTTGCCTTGCGACTTGTCGAAGTAGAAGAAGGAGGGATCGATATCCCCGTTCGCCACCAGCAACTTGAACCAGGAGTCGGCGGCCACCTCCTCGGGCTTGTCGACCTTGCCGAGGTTTGCGTTGATGCCGAGCTTGGACGAGTCGCTGCTGAGCACGAGCTGCATGTTGTACGTCCAGTCGTCGCGCTTGATGGCGATGAGGTAGCCCTTGGAAAGCGCCTTGGGCTCGTAGCCCATCCCCTCGAGGACGGTTTTTAGGGAAGCGTTGTCCAACGATTGCGCCGCCTGGACGTGGGCGCCATGACCGGCGATGGCAATCGGCGCGGTAACCGCAAGAGCCCCGATGCCGAGGGCGAAGAGAGCGACTGCGTTAATTTTCATAGCATTAATACTCGGCATCAGCCGTTAGCTTCATGACGAATCCGCGCGGCGGGCGGGCGCCTTTTTGTTGCAATTCCTTAAGAAGACTGAAGCCCCTCTCACGAACCTTTGGTCTACGCTGATACGTTGAACCTACTAAGAATGGTAGAGGGGCGACCTCGAAACGGGGCGACCGGAAACAAGATGAGAACTACAGCACATTCAAACCGGCTTCTGTGGACGCTCGCGATCGGTGCGGTCATGTCGACCGCCGCGTTCGCCCAGCGTGACAATTCGGGCCACTCATCGCCGCCCGCCCACAATGATCCGCCGAAGTCCAACAACTCGGCGCCGGCGAACTACGTTCCCCGGGCAAATGCTCCGGTCCAGACTCCGACGCACAACGATGGCGCCCGAGCGAACAACAATGCGCCCGTTAACTACGTGCCGCGCTCAAACAATTCCGGTCAGGCGCCCGTGCACAACAACAACACGCACTCAACCGAGCATCGCGATGGCGGCTACGTACCGCGGGCGACCGATACGAGCCGGCCGGTTCAACAGGAGAGCAACGCCTCCACCCAGCGGGGACCCGGCAACTGGGTGCCGCGGGCCAACCCGATTATCACCGGCTCCTACCACCGGCCCGACCCCCAGCAGGGCGGCCAGGGCCAGAATCAAGGTCAGGGACAAGGCCAGGATAGCCGGCGCGGCAATCAGGGTGGCCAGGATCGCGGACACGACCAGTCGGGTCGGGATCACAATCCCGACTATCACGGCCATGGCACCGACGACCGCGACCACGACGGGACGCGCGACTCGCACCCCCATTGGACCTCGCCGCCCGTGATGACGGTGTCGCAGTTCCGCCAGGAGCAACTTCGTGAGATCCGGGATGCCCGAACGGTCTACGGCGAGCACGCTCGTCGGGGCTACTGGTCCTACGATTGGGACCACGATGGGCGCAACCACTTCCGGTATCCGTTCTACGTCTTCGATCCGTACGACTCGTTCGGCCTTATCTCGCCGTGGTACTACTATCCGACGCTACCGGGCTATATCAACCCTTACCGGTGCACGATCATCTCCGCCGGCTTGCTGCCCCCGATCTTCGTCGGCTTGGAGTATTCGTGCTGGCACAACAATGCCGCTTATCAGCAGGGGTACGACCAGGGGTATCAGGACGCTCAAGCTGCCGCCCAGCTGAATGCCCAGCAGCAGCAGGATTCCCAGCTACCCGACAATCGGATTCTCGACGGCGCGATCGATGACATCGTGTCGGTATTCCTGCATGACGATCAGCGCTCGCTCGACCGCCTCATCGGGGACAACGGCAACGTCAACATCTACGTCGACGGCCGCTACAGCTACTCGCTGACCACGAACGACTTCTACGACCTGATCCACGACAACGCCCACACGACCCAGACCGTGGACTACAAGATCCTGGACGTTCGGGTCGAGGGCGACGAAGCTAAGGTGATGGCGCTCCACACGTTCAAGGATCCGTGGGGCGACACCGAGAAGGTGTATCACACGTACGTTCTGAAGCTCGGCCGGCGTAGCGCGCAGATTATCGAGTACGGCACCAGCGCGACCAAGCCCTGGTAGGTTCTCCGGACGAACCCTAAGCGCGCTAGCTCCCGCGGCTCCCGCCGAGCTTCACCGGGAACGGAGGATGCTCGGGCTTCACGAACGGGTGCTTCTTCAGATTATCGAGAATGATCTCGATCGCCTTGTCGAGTTGGGGATCCTTCCCTGCCATGACCGCCGCCGGGTCCTGGTCGATCTCCACGTCCGGGACCGCGCCCCGGCCCTCAATGATCCACTCGCCGGGTACCCATGCGCCGTAGTTCGGAATAAACACCGCGCCGCCGTCCGTCATCCGGTAGCCGCCGCCGGAGCCGACTTCGCCGCCGCCGGTCCGGTGTCCCACGAGCGGCCCGATCTTCAGCCGCTTGAAGAACTCGGAGAAATACTCGCCGTCGGAGAACGCGAACTCGTTGGTTAGGGCCACCACCTGCCCCATCGGCGCCCACCGTTCCCGCCAGTAGCGGCCGCCCGCGCGGAAGGTGAAGTAGCCGGTGATCTTGCTCGAGAGGTCGCCGAGGAGGTTGCCAGAGATGTTTCCACCCCCGTTGCCGCGCACGTCGATGATCAAGGCCGGCTTCAGCGTGTTCGGGTAGTACGCCGTGGCGAACTGGTACGCGCCGTCCCGCGACATATCGCCGACATACACGTAGCCGATCTGACCGCCGGAGACCCTGTTGACGTAGGCGCGGCGCCCGTTGATCCACTCCTGCTGGCGCATGTAGGACTCGTTCGAGATCGGCACGACGGTTACGTTCCGGGCTCCGGCCGCCGTCGGCTTCGAGTTCACCGTCAGCGTGATCTGCTGGCCGGCCGTCCCAATGAGCAGCGCGGCGGGATCGACGTTTCGGCTCACGTCCTTGCCGCGAACCTTAAAGAGGTAGTCACCCTCGTGAACCCCAAGCCCCGGCTCGGCCAGCGGCGATCGCTCCTCCGGACTCCACGTTTCGCCCCGAAGGATCTTGGTGATCCGGTAGGCGTTTGCGCCCGCATCCCACTCGAAGTCGGCGCCGAGCATCCCGGGCTGAGCGCCGCTCTGCCTGAAGGCCGAAGGGCCGCCCACGTAGCAGTGGCCGGTGTTCAACTCGGCGATCATGTCGCCGAGCACCTGGGTCAGATCGTTCCGAGTCGCAACCATCGGCAGCCGCGTCTCGTACTTGGCGCGCACCGATTTCCAGTTCACGCCGTGGGTGTTCGGATCGTAGAAG
>DATGIR010000177.1:0-16245 GCA_035295605.1 Fimbriimonadaceae bacterium
GGCAAACCGTTCGCATACGTGTTCGACAAGTTCGACCTCATCAACAACAACCCGAATCCGCGAAACTTCGAGTATTACGCCGCCGACTTCCCAGGAACGGCAAAGGTGGTGCCCGTCACAATCAACGGCGGCTCTGCCTTCAACTACTTCGTCGGCTACGGCGCCAACAAGGCCACCCACGTCTTCGGCTTCAAAACGCCGAACAGCTTCGCCACGAACGCGAAGCTCTACGAAAGCTCCGAAACCTTCGGCGATCCCCTCGGATTTCAGATCGACAATCCCAAGTGGCGGGCCGGCTTCCTCTATTTCTGCTTCAACGAGCAGTACGTCCAGGGGCGCTACCATGTCCGGTTCGTGCGGTTACCTTGCAAGGACGTCGGCGGCAACCTGTGGACCTCGCTGAGCGCCTCGGACGGGTTCTTCGACCACTACTTCGGACTCAGCGGCCCGGGAGACGCGCCCGGCGACCAGGTGAGCTACTTGAAACCGGCGATCGCGGTGAACAAGAATCTGGACTGCGCGATCGTGTATGGCCGCGTCGGGTTCAAGACGGCGCAGCCCCTCTACCCGGAGGCACGGTTCAGCCTGCTGTATCACAACAAGAGCTCTCAGAACCCGAGCACGCTGATCCACAAGGGCAACTTCAACCCGGGAACGCCGATGGAGAAGCGGTTGGACCTGGTCAACGCGGTGGTCGACCCCACCGACGACCAGACCCTATGGTTTGTCCACGCCTTCGCCGACCAGAGCCTGAACGATTACCGGATGGTGATCGGGCACGTGAAACCGTAGATCGGTGATCGGTGATCGATGACTGGTGACTGGTGACTGGTGACTGGTGACTGGTGACTGGTGACTGGTGACTGGTGACTGGTGACTGGTGACTGGTGACTGGGGTGTGGCACCGGCTTCAGCCGGTGAGCGGCGGAGAGACGGTGCCGGAAAGCCTGATCAATCCATCCTCGACCGCCACGGTCTCGAGCGAGGAGGGTAAGGGAAGCTCCTTCGCGTCAAAGATCGGATTGAGCTGATCGATCTGTCCCTTGATCAGGCTCTTGGCGCCGACGGTGCCCACATCCGCCGACTCCAACTCCACCCAAAGTTGCCGTTTCTCGCGAATCACGAGGCGGCAGACCGCGGCGGCGCGCAGCTCCACAAGAATCTTGAGCACCGCCTTGACGTTGATCTTGCCCTCGGTGAGGGAGACCTCAAAGTCCTTGAGGCCGCCCGGCGCCTTGGCGGTTAGAAAGTCGATGATCGAGGCGGCGTCGACGACGGCCTCGAATCGGCCTGCTCCGTCGAGTTTGATGCTGACCGGGTCCGTGCCGATTTGGACTCCCTGCCCGGTGAGCGTGAGGGTCTGAACCTGAAGGCCGATCGGGAGCCGGAGCCTTTCGAACGTTGCGGTGAAGGCCTCGACCGCGAACGGGGCGTCAGACACGCGAGTAGGATACCGGCGCGGTACCCTTTGGCGATGTTGCTCCAGCTCGCGCTGGTTCTATCGAATCCGGCGCCGACCGGATTGCCCCCCATCGCCCGCGAGTTCCGCGCGGCCTGGGTGGCCACCGTCGACAACATCGACTGGCCCAACAAGCGCGGCGAGGCCCCGGAAACCGAGCGCCGCGAGCTGATCCGAATCCTTGACACCGCCCACAGGCTTCATCTGAACGCGATCATCCTCCAGGTTCGGCCGAGCGCCGACGCGCTTTATCCGAGCGACTACGAGCCCTGGAGCGAGTATTTGACGGGCAAGCAGGGCAAGCCGCCGAGCCCGATTTGGGATCCGCTTGCGTTCGCCGTCGCCGAAGCCCACAAACGTGGCCTCGAGCTCCACGCCTGGTTCAACCCGTACCGAGCGATGTCCCCGGCTCAGAAGGGTCCTAACTCGGACAACCACATCAGCAAGACCCACCCCGAGGTCGTGAAGCAGTACGGCAAGCTGCTCTGGATGGACCCCGGCGAACCGCTGGTCCGTGAGCACACCCTGAACGTGATGCTCGACGTCGTCCGCCGCTACGATGTCGACGGCATCCACATGGACGACTACTTCTACCCCTACCGGGACGACGCGACCGACAAGGCGCACGCCGACTTCCCCGACGACCGGAGCTGGGGCAGGTACCTCGCCTCCCGCGGCTCCTCGGGTCGCGGCCTGACCCGCAGCAGCTGGCGACGGCAAAACGTGAACCAGTTTGTCGAGCGCCTCTATAACGGGATCAAGCACCTCAAGCCATGGGTCAAGTTCGGTATCTCACCGTTTGGGATCTATCGGCCAGGCATCCCGGCGGGAATCCACGCCGGCGTCGATCAGTACGAGGAGCTCTATGCCGACGCAAGGCTTTGGCTCAACAACGGGTGGTGCGACTATTTCACGCCCCAACTCTATTGGCCGATAGCCCAAAAGCCACAAGCCTACGGCACGCTCCTCAAGTGGTGGGTCGGCGAGAACGCCAAGTCGCGCCATATTTGGCCGGGCAACTACACGAGCCGAATCGACCCGGGAGTGGGGAAGTGGCAGCTTCAGGAGGTCCTCGACCAAATCGACGTGACCCGGGCCACTCACCAGCCCTACGAGCTCGAGTTCTCGGGCGGCGCGGCCGCTGATAACGAACCGGAGGCAGGGGCGACCGGGAACGTACATTTCAGCTTCCGGGTCTTTATGCGCGATACGAGGAAGATCGACGAAGCGCTGATGACCGGGAAGTACAACCGGCTGGCGCTCGTACCGCCAAGCCCCTGGTTGGCGCGCGGAGGACGGCCGACGCTCAAGTCGGAGCACGGCGCGCTGGCAACGGGATCCACGACGCGGTTCGTCGCATGGTGCACGAAGGTGGACGACGGCTGGACGCCTTGGGAGATCGGTGACCTTCAGGCGGCGGCGGCGGCCGCCCGCCGAGACACGATCGCAGCGGTCGCCATCGATCGCTGCGGTCGCGTCTCGCCGGCCGTCCTCTTCCAGGGCGCTACTGGATCATCCAGTTGATCATGTCCACGTTCGCCTGCCACCGATTTACGATCGTAGGACCGGTCTGAGCGTACGAGACTTTGGCCTGAATCGCGCCTCCGGCGCCGATGTAGTCGCTTGCGTTCCCAGGAACTGTGACCGTCACGGTCTGGTAGGTCGTGGTCATTGGCCGCGAATCCACCGTGACATAGGCGCTCGTGGCGTAATCCCACAACGCGATTGTCTCCGACGTGCCCGGCGTGTTCACGGCTGAACGAACCGTAATCTTGATCGACGTCGGGGTCAGGGTCGGCGACAGGCCTGTGCTGACCACCTGAATGGGCGATTCACTGGTGTTCAGGGTCGGTCCGATGAGGACTTGAAGCGTGTTGCCGTCCGCGAAGTAGAGGGACGAAAGCGATCCCGCTGAGAGCACGCCCCGGAAGAGTGAGTAG
Organism: Fimbriimonadaceae bacterium; assembly: GCA_035295605.1. Classification (GTDB taxonomy): domain Bacteria; phylum Armatimonadota; class Fimbriimonadia; order Fimbriimonadales; family Fimbriimonadaceae; genus DAIDHV01. The sequence goes on from DATGIR010000177.1 coordinate 3,400, forward strand.
GCGCTGGGGAGAACGGTGTGAGCGGGAACGACGCTGATCGCCTGAGGCGCAGAAGCTATGCCGTTGGCCACCACCACGAGAGTCGAGGCGCCGGTCTCGACGGTGGTCGGGACGTCGAAACTAGTGCTGACAGGCGTCGCGCCGGTGGCCACCCCCATGGTGCTGTGGTTGTGGGTACGGCAGTAGAACACGTGCCCGGTCGTGTTGTTCTTGATCCGAACGATCGGATAGTTCGTGGCATTCGTCGAGTCGTCCCCGTAGCCGCTGCACTGGGTGAGCCCGTTGAATTGAGTGCCGGAAACGAGATAGGTTTGGCCTTGAGCAACGAACGACGGGCTGGTTGTGATGGTGGGAAGCCACGAGGTCTGCGGCGTTCCGGATGGGGTGTAGATCCAAGCCGCGCCGGAGAAGTCCGTGTAGAAAACCTGACCCGACGGCAGCATCAACATATTGCCAACGTAGGACGGATCGGTGCCCGCGTTCCCCGGACTTGCGACTTGCGTGAGCGTGGTGCCGGTGAACTCAAAGAAGTAGGAAGGAGCGTTGTATACGCCCGGGCTTGCCTGGCACAAAACGTTTCCGCTGGGCAGAACGCAGGAAGGCCCGTCGGCGATATCGACTTGCTTGCCGCTGATCACCGGGAAGTCGGGCCCGGCCACCCAACTGCCGGGGTCCATCAGGTTGGTCGGCGGTGTGTAGATCGCGTTGTGGCCGCTTGCGCCCATGGCGAAGACCGTGCCGTCCGGCCGCAGCACGCTCGGCCCGATCTCGCTGCTCTGAGTCAGGCCAACCGGTGAGGCGCCAGCAGGTATCCACTGATCGAGTGAGGGGATGTAGCGCTCGCCGTTCATGCCGTTGCTGACATCGATGGTGAGGATGGTGCCATCGGCCAGGAGAACCCAGCCTTCCTCGTCATAGCCATCCGCCTTTCCCGTGCCGTTCAGTAGGGTGAACGCGAGGGTTGTGGGGTCTAGCACCGCCATTCCGCCGTCATAGGGGTTAGCCATCACGAACTGGCCGTTCGGCAAGACCGTGCACTGAGCGTCCCCGATGTTCGGCCAGCTCGCCGGCGCGGTCAGGGGCGTCCAGACATTCGCGACGGGGTCATAGATGGCCCCGAGGTTGGTCCAAACTCCGCTGGTGCTCTCGTTGTATTCCCCACCCATAACTACCACCCTGCCATCGGCGAGAACTGCGGACGCGTAATAAAGCGGGCCGTAGCCGGAGGGGAGGGAAGCGAGCTGAGTCCACGTGCCGGTTTGGTAATTTCCGTTGATATCCGGCGTTAACTTCCAGCAGTCGGAGGAGTTAGGGTGCAGGACGAGCACGGTCCCATCGGTCATGAGGAGCGGTTCCCCCATGGCGACGCCGGGAACATTTTTTAAGGATTGCCACGATCCGGCCGGTGGCATAACCGGCCCCCGAACCCCTGTCGAACTGCCCGCAGTGGGTAGTTGCCCGAAGCCGAACCACGAGCAGAGAAGTAGCGATGATGCAAATGCAAGCGCGAGATACCGTCGAGGAACCACGCGCCTAATAGTAACGCCTGTTTCGCGCGCTATGAGTAGGAATGCCTAAGACAGGTACAAGTGCCAGGAAGTGACAATTGAACGTGTAACCTGAGCGCTTTCAAGTTCAACCTTCTCCCGGTTCGATGTTCCCAACCGGGAGCGTCACCGTAAATGTGGAACCAGAGTTAAGCGCGCTTTCTATCGCGACGGTCCCACCGTGTGCCTCGACGATGTGCTTGACGATGCTGAGTCCTAGGCCCGTTCCGCCGGTGCTCCGGCTTCGCGCCTTGTCCACGCGATAGAAGCGCTCGAATATCCGCGGCGCCTGGTCGCTGGCGATCCCTATGCCCGTGTCTCGGACTTGAATCTTCACGTCGCTTTCGCCGCCGGTCAGCTCCACCCAAACGTTTCCCGACGGGGTGTAGTTGATCGCATTCTCGATCAGATTCATCATCACCTGGGTCAGCTGGGTTTCGTTCGCCTCGATGAGCACCTCGGTCGGACCCGTGTAGCTCAATGTGAGATCCTTCTCGGCTGCCTTCGGCTCGAGCGACTGGGTGGCCGAACGGCAAACGCGGGCGATATTGGTGGCGTGCTTGCGCACGATGTTGGATTCGGCCGCGCTCAGGATGAGAAGATCGTTCGAGATGAGGGACAGCCGGTCGACCTCGGCGATCATCCGGTTCAAATAGTCTTCGCCGCGCGCCGGGAACTCCGCGGGTGAATCCAGAAGGGTTTCCGCCATGGCTCGGATGATCGTCATCGGCGTCCGGAATTCGTGCGAAACGTTTGCTACGAAGTCCTGTCGTATCCGTTCCAGCCGGCGGAGTTCGGTGGTCTCGTAGATGGAGAGAAAGATGCGTCGCCCGTCCAGGTGCGGCCAAGCCTTGGCAAGGCCGACACGCTCCTCCGGGAACTTGAAGAAGAGCTCGGCCTCTCGAGCCTCTTGCATTTGACCGACCTCGATCACCAGGTGCTCCAGGTCCGGGCTGAGGGTTGCCGCGAGAATCGACCGGCCGATCGGACCGGCGACCCGGAACATGTCCACCGCACGCCGGTTGGCGAACTGGATACCGGCCCGCAAATCGCAGATGAATAGCGCGATGTCCAGGCCATCCGCGAGCACGTCTTCCGCCGATTGCTGTTCGGAGAGCTGGACCTCGAGCAGGTCGATGTGCGATTTACGCTGGATCAACTGCTCTTGGCGCTCGCGATCAAGGGCGAGGGCGGCGCTCGTCGCCCAAACGGTGAGCGCGACAAAGCCGATGAGGAGCCACGGAAGGAACGAGTTGCCGGGCGCAACGAGCGCCAGAATTGCGCCCGCGAACAATCCGACCGCTCCCACGAAGCCGGCAAGAAGCCCAAGCTCGATCCTTTTCAACTGCAGTTATTTACGAAGCCACGGTTCCCGCTGGTTCACCTAGCCCGGTAACCTCATCGGCGTGAAGCTTGTAACAGCTTACTTGCGTTCCAACAAGCTCGAAGACGCCAAAGCTGCGTTGGAGGACGCCGGAATCGCCGGGCTGAGCATGGAAACCGTGCGCGGCTACGGCCGGCAAATGGGTCGAACGGACAAGTATCGCGGGAGCACCTACGCGGTCAATCTACTCCCAAAGATCAAGCTCGAGATCGTGCTGAAAGACGAGGATTTGGAGGTCGCGCTCGAGGCTCTCATGTCCGTGTCGCGCTCGGGCGAAATCGGGGACGGAAAGATCTTCGTCTCGGACGTCCTCGATGCCGTTCGGATCCGGACCGGCGAGCGGGGAGACGCCGCGATTTCCTAGCCGAGCCCGATCCGAGCTTATCACTCATGGCGTTTCAGAACTTCTCCATCTGGCGCGGACGGTTGCCCCATTGGCGCGCCGACGACGTCCGCTACTACGTGACTTTTCGCCACCGGCGGGCGCTCGAACCCCGGGAGCGAGACGTGTTGCTCAAGGCGCTTCTGCAGCCATCTCCGGTTCGGTGGGATGTCCTGGTCGCGTGCGTCCTGCCGGAATCGACCGAGTTGATGGTGACGATGGGGCTCGGCAAGCACGGACGCCCGGTCGAGCTGAGCGAGGTCGTCGAGCCGGCGAAGCGGCGGGCCTCGAAGGCGATCGTAAAGGCGACGGGAGAGCGGTTCGGGCCGTTCTATGAGGAGAGCTACGACCGTATCGTGCGCGACGACACCGAGTTCGAGGAGCGTTGGCTCGGAATCATTCAATCGCCGGTCGACCTCGAGCTCGCGCCTGAACCCGAGGAATACCCGACGCTTTTCGTTCAAGGTTCCATTTCTTAGGTTTTGGGTGCCAGTCTCCAGGTTCTAGGTTCTCGTTCATCCAACTTCCAACCTCCTACCTCCAATCTCCACTAGGAACTTCTCGAGTAAAATCAGCGTAGGAGTCTAAAGTTGAGCCTCATACACTCAAATGATTTAAGGTAGAGACTCGCATTATAGGTATAATCGACACATGGGAAAGACAGTAGGAATTGACTTAGGCACGACCAACTCGGTGGTCGCGGTGATGGAAGCCGGCGAACCGGTTGTGATGGCGTCGGCAGAGGGTGGCCGAACCGTGCCGAGCGTCGTCGCGTTCAAGAACAACGGCGAGCGCTTGGTCGGCGTGACTGCGAAGCGCCAGGCCGTCGTGAACGCGGACAACACGATCTACTCGATCAAGCGTTTTATGGGCCACAAGCTCGATGAGGTCTCCGAAGAGGTTGGTCGCATCGGCTACAAGATCAAGGCGGGCAAGGGCGGCGTCGTCGTCGCGTCGATTCCCGCGCTTGGTAAGGATCTGACGCCGGAAGAGGTCAGCGCAATGATCCTCCAGAAGCTGAAGACGGATGCGGAGGCCTACCTCGGTGAGACCGTCGACCAGGCGGTCATCACGGTTCCGGCGTACTTCAACGACAGCCAGCGGACCGCGACCAAGAATGCGGGAGAGATCGCGGGGCTGAAGGTTCTGCGAATCATAAACGAGCCGACCGCGGCCTCCTTGGCGTACGGCCTGGACAAGAAGGCCAACGAGACGATTCTCGTCTTCGACCTCGGCGGCGGAACGTTCGACGTCTCGATTCTGGATGTCGGCGAGGGGGTCTTCGAGGTTCGAAGCACTGCCGGCGACAGCCACCTCGGCGGCGACGACTTTGACAACAAGATTGTCGAGTTCCTTGCCGGCGAGTTCAAGAAGGATCAGGGCGTGGACCTGATGAAGGACAAGGCTGCGGTCCAGCGCCTTCGTGAGGCAGCTGAGCGGGCGAAGATCGAGCTTTCGAACCAGATGACCACCCAGGTCAACCTGCCGTACATCACGGCGGTCGACAACGAACCCAAGCACCTGGACTATGCGCTCTCGCGCGCGAAGTTCGAAGAGCTCACCACAGACTTGATGGCGCGGGTTAAGAAGCCGTTCCAGCAGGCTCTCGAAGACGCAAAGCTGAAGGCGGGCGACCTTGACGAGGTGATCCTCGTTGGCGGATCGACCCGTATGCCGCAGGTTCAGGACCTCGTCAAGAAGCTCACCGGCAAGGAACCCAACCGCTCCGTCAATCCGGACGAGGTCGTCGCGGTGGGCGCCGCCATTCAGGCCGGCGTGCTCGGCGGCGAGGTCAAGAACATCGTGCTCCTCGACGTGACCCCCCTCTCACTGGGTGTCGAGACTCAGGGCGGCATTTTCGACAAGCTGATCGAGCGAAATACGACGATCCCGACCAAGAAGAGCAGGGTCTATACCACTGCTTCGGACAACCAGCCCGAAGTGGAGATTCACATTCTCCAGGGCGAGCGGCCGATGGCTCGGGACAACAAGTCGCTTGGCCGCTTCCACCTCGGCGGTATTCCGCCGGCGCCGGCTCGCATCCCGCAAATCGAGGTCACGTTCGACATCGACGCCAACGGCATCTTGAACGTCAGCGCCCTCGAGAAGGGGACGGGCCAGAAGCAGAGCATCACTATCACAGGCTCCGGGAATCTTGGAAAGGAGGAGATCGAGCGGATGGTTCGCGAGGCCGAGATGAACGCCGAGGCCGACAAGAAGGCTCAGGACCTGATCGAGCTCCGCAACCGGGCCGAGCAGCTCGCCTACCAGACGGACAAGATGGTCAAGGAACTCGGCGAGGACATCACCGAGGCCCAGCGCCAGAGCGTCGAGGAGAAGATCACCGCCCTACGGACGGCGATCCAAGGCGACAATGAGGCGGACATCGAAGCAGCCTACAACGCGCTGGAAACGGAGTCGCACGAGATCTCGAAGCAACTCTATGAGAAGACCAGCGCCGATGCCGATAAGAGCGAGGAGCACCAGGAAACCGCCGGCGTCGGCGCCGCCGCCAACCAGGGCGGCGAGGACGTGATCGACGCGGAGTTCAAGGAAGAAAAGTAGATCGCAAGGCTCCCAGGTTTCTAGGTCCCCAGGTCGGGAATTCCTTGACTTAGAAACCTGGCGGCCTAGAAACCTAGCAACCTTCTGCTACCAAGGCATTACGACTTCGACTTTCTTCTTATCGGTCAGCAGTGCGACGAGGTGTTCTCGAATGCCGAGCACGACCGTGTGTTCGTTGATCTTCTCGCCCGGGTGGAGCAATACTTCGCCCCAGCCCTCGACGTTGAAGACAGCGGACGGCGCTTTGTCACCGCCGACCATCGTCCCCTCGAGACGCCACTTGGGCGGCGGGGGCGGAGCCGGGGGAGCCGGCGCCGGAGCGGGAGCGGCCTGGGCGGCTTGGCCGTTGGGAGCGTTCGGAGGCGCAGACTTCGCGCCCTGAGGTCCGGGGGCATTTTCCTTGGCCGCACCGGGCATCGTCGAGTTTGCTTCCATGGTTCGGCCGGACGCAGCCGCTCGCGCACGCCGGATGGCTTCGGCCTGCGCCGGCGAGAGCAGACCGCTCTGACCCAACCCCTTCACCTTCTTATCCGTCGCATCCGACGAACCCGTGGAAGGCGCGAAGTAGGCCACCGAAGAGGCGGAAATGAGCACAAGGCTCGTCAAAATCATAACTGGCTTTTTCATGGCGCTCACTACCTGTCATCGGTGCGTGGAGCCCGGTTGTTAGGTCCTGGGACCGGAATCTGGCGCTTCTAGCAGGGTCCCGCGCCATACTCTAAGCCATGCCAGTTGGAGAGCTGGAAGAGGCGAGCCCGGTCCTTTACAGCCCGGATGACCACGACTTTGTTCGAACGACCGTGCAGCCCGCGCTGCTCGGTCTCATGGATGGGTCCGTGTCGACGCTCGCCCCCCTGTTCGCCAGCGCGGCGATCACTCAATCACCGCACAAGGCGTTTCTCATTGGCGCGGCGACTTCCATCGGAGCGGCCATCAGCATGGGGCTCGCCGAGGGCCTTTCGGACGACGGCACCATCACCGGGCGCGGAAACCCAATCGTTCGTGGGATCGTGACGGGCGTAGCGACGTTTATGGGCGGGATGCTCCACACGATGCCGTTCCTTCTCAACTCGCTGCCCATCGCGCTGCGCTTCGCCTACGCGGTGGTGCTGGTCGAACTCATCGCAATCGCCTACATCCGATTTCACTATATGCGAACGCCACTTGCCAAGACCATCGTGCAGGTGATCGTCGGCGGCCTAATCGTGTTTGGTGTCGGCGTGTGGTTGGGCACGATGGGCGCCGGCGCCTGAGGCCAGGGCGAGCAAGCCCCAGCCGGCCATGAAGGCAACTCCGCCCAGCGGCGTGATCGCGCCGAGCGCCTTGACGCCTGTCAAGGCAAGCGCATAGAGGCTGCCGCTGAACACCAGGACTCCGGCGACAAAGCACCAGCCTGCTGCGAACACCCGCTTATCCTCGACCCGTCCTGCAAGCAGCGCAACAGCCAAGAGCGCAAGGGCGTGATACATCTGGTACCGCGCTGCAGTTTCGAACGTCGTTAGGTCTTGCGGAGTGAGCCGGTCCCTGAGCGCATGAGCGCCCATCGCGCCGAGTGCGACGCTCAAGAGTCCGAACAGGGCGCCCAACTGCAGAAAGGTGCGATGCATCGGGAAGACTATGCCATGCAAACAAGCGAGGGATTTTGGGGGCGAAAGGTGAGGGCAGCGGTGGGCCGGGGGCTGATCGGCGTTCTCGCGATGGCCGCCGCGGGCTGCGGAGGCGGTGGAACCGCCGGCGGGAATGTGGCCGTTCGGCTCTTTAACGGCGCCTATGGCCAGGCGACGCTGTACTTGGCGTTCCAGGACGCGAACAACGTCACGCTCGCCGTCTCCCCCAACGCGGACTTCGGGGCGCTCACCGCGGACACGTCGGTTAGAAACACTTTAACTTCGGCGATCCTCGAGGCCACTTCCGGCCCGCTGGGTTCTGCTCAGGCGGCCGTCGTGGCCGGCGGCTCCTACACGCTTTACGCGGGCGGCGATGCCTTTGACGGATGGCGCGGGTTCGTCCTTCAAGACACCCAGGCCGTGGCGGCGGGAAGCACGATCGGGATTCGTGCCATCCAACTCGGAGACAAGAACAAGACTGTCGATGTGTTCGTGCTGCCCGGTTCGACCGGGATAACGAGCTCCAATCAGCTCTTTACGGGCCTATTCTTCAATACGGTCTCAAGTTCGTCCAACACGCCGCTGACCGTGGACGCGAACGGCTACGTTCTCGACGCGATTACGAACGGCTCCCTCTACACGGTGACGATCACCAAACAAGGGACGACGACCGTTCTGGCGACGGTCACCTTCACCGCAAATCAGGGCGGGTATTACACGATCGCCGTATTCGACACCCCGCCCGGTTCTGCCAACGCGACCCAAGTTGCGGTGATGACGGATCACCGTTCATAGCTGGCCCCCCTCGCCGTGGAAGCCCATGGTCCTTTCGGGCAGTCGCGTTATGCCTGGGTGATCTGCGGCGCATAGAGCCATAGGGCTCCAATTCCGCGTCGGCTGGACGCGAGGGGCTCCGTCCATGCGACGCCGGAGCGACGCATGAGAACGTGAAAGGAGAGCTACAAAATGTCAAATCTAAAGGGATTCGCCCTTGGATCCGCGCTGTTGTGCCTGATGGGGTGCGGAGGCGGAATAGTCGGGCAACAGCAGCCCAGAGTGCGGCTGTTCAACGGGGCAGACGGCCAAGCCGTAGTCTTCGCGTCCTTTCAAGACGCGAGTCTGGTGAACTTGGGAATGTCCCCGAACGCGGCCTTCGGCTCGGCCACCGCCGACACGATCATTACGAATACAACCGCGACGGCGACGATCTCCGCCCCCTCCGGGCCGTTGGTTACGACCCAGCCGACCCTGTTCCGAGTCGGCTCCTTCTACACCGTGTACGCGTATGGAGCCGCCTCGCCGGGCTATCACGGGCTTGTACTCGAGGACTCTCAATCGATCGCCTCGGGCGGCAACGTCGGTGTCCGTGCCGTCGAGCTAGGCAAGAATGCGCCTGCGGTGGACATCTTCTTCAATCTAGCTGCCTCCCAGGCCAACGGTGGGCCGCTGTTCTCGAACCTTCAACTCGGCCTGGTGTCGGGTTCCGCCAACACGACTCAGGCGGTCGACTTGAACGGCTACGTCCTGTTTCCCACCAACAGCTCGACGCTCTACGCCGTGACGGTTACGGCTCACGGATCGACGACCCCGATCGCGTCGACCACGGTTACGGTGAGCCCGGGGAGCTACTACACGATCGTTGTGTTCGATACCGGCGGCGCGACGACGCAGACTTCAGCAGCGATTCTAAACGACCATCGCACATGACCGCTCACGTGGGCGGGCCAGGTAACGTCTGGCTCGCTCATGAACTCTAGCCGTCGGCTGATGCTTTCCATGCTTTGCCCGGCTTGCCTGCTCGGGTGCGGGGGTACGGGATCGGGCATCATCGGTCAGCAGGATCCCGAGATTCGACTCTTCAACGGGGTCGATAACGAGGCCTCGATCACCGTCGGGTTCACAGATGTCTCCGGCAATGCGCTTGGAACCTCTCAAAGCACGGCGTATGCGGGGACATCTCCTTCGGACCTCATCATCGCCAACACGAATGCGACGCCCACGGTTCAGGCCGGAGGGACGGCCCTCTTCTCGGGTGGCTCCAGCCTCTACCGAATCAACAGCCAATACTCGCTCTACGTCGGCGGCCTTCCCGGCAACTACGTCGCGATCCCTCTCAACGACATCGCGGGGCAGGGGAACACGGTGGGCTCCCTGGACCTGCGGGTCGTCCACGTCGCTGCTCGAATCGGATCGGTGGACGTCTATATCGTTCCTGCCTCGCCCGGGGGCGTCAGCGGCACCGCCCTGTTTAGCAGCCTGACGTACGGGAGCGTGAGCGGCGCGCAGAATGCCTCGACGACGGTCGACGGGAACGGTTACACCCTGCTCGCGGTCACCGGCAACACGCTCTACGAAGTCATCGTGACAGCCCACAAGGGCACGACGCCAATCGCGACAACTACCGCGGTTCTGAATCCTCAGATCTTCTACACCGCGGTGGTCTACGACTCTGGGAGCGGAGCCGGCGTGAAAATCCTCTCCGACCGCCACTGACGGAAACAAAAGCGCCCCTCCGAGCGATTCGGAGGGGCGCCCCTTTTCCGGCAACTACTCCGACTTGATCGTCATCTCGCCCTTGTCGGTTTTAACCTTCAGCTCGAACTTGCCGCTCACCTCACCGAGCAGCTTCCTTTGCTTTTCGTTGAGGTCCTTGGGAGTGAGGTAGCCCCTCTTTTTCATCAGCGCCTTCTGATCGCCGGTCAGCGATTCGAGGATTCCGTTGAAGTCCTGGTGGCCGAGGCTGAACACACGCCCGCCGTTACCGTCGGAGAAGACCCATCCCTGACCCTTTCCGTTCTTGATCTCGTCCTGGATCCGCTTTTGGAATTCGGGGCCGAATTGATCCTGCATCTTCTTTTGGAAGTCAGGGCCGAACTCCTTTTCGATCCTCTTCTGCCACTCGGGGCCGAACTGATCCTGGATCTTCTTCTCGAACTCGGGGCCGAACTGGTCTTGAATCTTCTTCTGGAACTCCGGGCCGAAGTCCTTCTCGAACTTCTTCTGCCACTCGGGTCCGAACTGGTCGCCGAGCTTATCGAGGTCCTTCAGGTGCAGTTGCAGTTCCTTCCCATCGGGGCTCGCCCAGAACTGGCCGTCTCCGCCGGGAAGCGACTTGAACCGCTTGCCGTCGCCCATGAAGCCGTCGCCGAGCACCATCGGCTCGCCCGTCATCAGGCCTTTCTGGAACACCAAAATCCCATCGTGCTTGACCCAGCTTCCCCCGAGCGCGTTGGCAATCACCCGCTCCACGCTGGAGAGCGGTTCGTCTTTGACGTTAAGGGTAAGGCGCACACTGGACGGGATCGACGAAGTCTCGATGACGAAGTTCGCGTCTTGCTTGCTGAGCCAATCGAGCACCTGCCGAGCCGGCGCGTTGTTGAATCGAACGGACACTCGCTTGGCTGGTGTGGCCGTTGTTTGAACCATCGGCTCATCAGGCGGCGCGGCCGGATCCAGCCGGTAAACCGCCGGCGGTGCGGCATGACCGCCCCCTCGGGCGAAGCTCAGCGTGCCAACGGCAATAGCCCCCAGGCCCGCCGAAAGTAGGGCGACGGCTCGAATCGAAAGGGTCATCTCCAAACCTCCAACTACCGCATCCTAGCGGCTTGTACAGCTATACCAACGGTGCGAGGTGCCAAGTTCCTGGCATCACGAGGTGGGCGCCATTGGCTTGTCTGATACCGCTTTGGTGCCTGGCCTCGGGCTGAGCCACGCCTTTCGTAAAGCGAGCTGGGCTGCCGTGGGATTCGGGGATTCGGTCACGACCCCCGCCTTTCGGGTGCTTCCCTGGAGCACAACCTCCCGCGTCTCGGAGCCCTCCCTGCCCGCAGTCACGACCGTGAGCTTGACGGTATCTCCCTTCTTCATCCCGGCAAGGAGCGACGAGAGGCGAGCCTGCATTCGGGCAGGTTCCGCGCCGAGGCCGCCTGGTCCCACAAACCCTTGGCCGTTCACCTCCGTGATGATCTGCTTCGCGCCGTCTCCGTCGATTACGAAACCCTTATCGGCCGTGCTGGCGGTCGTCACCATCGGCAGGCGAGCCGTGGCGACATCCTGAAGCTTATAGGCAAGTCCCATCTTCGCCAGCTCGTCCTCGACGGGAAGGATTCCCGGCGACATGACCCACTTGTCGTAAAGCGGCCCCAGCTCCGGCCCGCCGAATTTGACGCATTGCTTCCGGATCTCGTCCTCGAGGAAACCGGGCTGATTGTTCTTGCACATGTTCCAGAGCGCAAGCTCCACGTCGTCGAGCGAGTGCTGCCCGTTGCTGTGCTCGCGGATCTCGATATCGAGCATCAGACCTAGGAGCCAGCCGGTATTGTAGTAACTTACGAACAGGCCGTTGCTGTTGCCGCGTCCGTTCGAGGCCTCGTTGACCCGAAGGCTCGAATCGTTCGGGCTGATCTTCAATCGCGGGTCGCCGGTGCTGGAGTTAGCCACGCCTTCGACGCCCTCGATGTTCCGGGCCAGGAACTGCTTTGTCTGGGCAAAGTCCCACCAGCCGTACTTGGATGGAACCATGATCGCGTAGTAGTCGGTCACTCCCTCAAGCCACCAGAGCGCGCCGGTCATCGGGAGCGCCGTGTAGTTGAACGGCCCCAACGGCCTCGATCGAATCCGTTTCACGTTCCACAGGTGGAAGAACTCGTGGGTGATCACGCTCTGGGCGCCGGTGGCTACGGTGGAACCAAGGGTGATCTCGGTGCCGTTGAGGTGCTCCAGGCCGCCGCCTCCGGTGCGGTTCCCGTTCACGCTCATATGCCAAACGTACCGCTTGTAGGGCACCTCGCCGAAGAAGCTCCCTTCGGCGTCGCTCGTGAACTTGCAGATCTTCATGAGGAGCTGCCGGTCCACCGACTTAGCGTCGCTGCCGTACATGACGATGTAGTGCGGCTTGCCGTGCGACGTGTAAGTGTCCTCGATGAACTTGCCCATCGTCACCGGGGTATCGGCGAGCACGTCGTAGGTTGGAGCGGTGAACTCGTTCTTCGAATCGCCGACCGGGTCCAGCCCCATTCGGATGTTCCAGTCGCTTGGAACGTCGATCTTGAGCCCGCACTTCTCCTGCGTTCGGCCTTCCACGTAGAGGTAGGTCCGGGGGCCGGAGTAGTGGGCAATCTCATTCGACACCCCTTGTGTGACCTCGTATTCGACCTTGAGCTTGCCCGCGGGTGCGGCAACCACCCACGTCGAGAGGTCCGGGTGCTCGAACGAGAGCTTATTTCCGGATTCGTCTTTGGCGGAGAAGGCCTGGACGCCGCGTCCCGAATCACTGTAAACGTAAGCGCCGGGCCCCCAACGCGGGCATTGGACGAAGACGTTGTTCCCGTCGTTGGGAATGGTCATCGTGATGTGGAGCAC
>DATGIR010000178.1:0-2874 GCA_035295605.1 Fimbriimonadaceae bacterium
CAGGCGTCTCAGAAGTGGCAAACCCAGCTGCCGGTGAGCACACCGCTGGCCCAACCTGCCGCCGGAGGGGGCTCGGTTTTTGTGAGCGACTTGTACGGCGAATCAACGCAGGGGCAATTCAGCCTCTTCGGAGTCGACGCAGCGACCGGCAACCTGAAGTGGCACCAAATCTGGACGAATGGGTGGAGCCTGACGGCACCAAGCTTCAAAAATGGGTTTGTCTACGTTCAGACCATCGACGGCTTGGAAAACGGCCTCATCCAATGCTTCGGCGCGGACGGAAGCTTTACTTGGAGCAAACCATTCCAAACACAGTGGGCCAACTTCCTGGCGCCGACGATCGACGGCGGAGTCGTCTACATTCCCGGAGGGGAATACAACGGGATGTATGCCTTCGACGCCGCCACGGGCTACCAGTATTGGCTTTGCCAGAACTTGATGCAATACGACGGCTGGACCCCGAGCCTCGACTCGAACGAAGCCTACACATACTTCGGCCCCGAGTTTGGCGGCCAGTCAGGGAGTGGGCTGTATGCCGTCAACCGCCTCACCGGCATGGTCGATTTCTTCATTCCCGACACCACATACGTGTACCCTGCGTATCAGGAGCAACAAGCGGTTGCCCTCTCCGGTGGATCGGCTTTCGTGACCGACGGCGGCCGGCTTGTCTGCTTCGACCTCACCCACCGCGCCATCGTCTGGCAGAATCCACGAGCCTGCTCGGGGCAGCCGAGCGTGGTCGGAAACACCGTTTACGTGGCCGATGCCGGGACGCTCTCGGCGTTCGATGCCACCACCGGCGCGTTCTTGTGGGCGTGGGCGCCCCCGGGCATAGAAAACCTATCCGGACCCATCGTGGTGACCGATAACGTTGCCTTCGTCACGACGTCCTCCGCGACGTACGGAATCGACCTCGGAACCCACCATCAAGTTTGGACCGCCAACATCCCCGGCACGCTCGCGATTGCGGACGGGGTGCTCTACATCGCCGGAACGACAGGTGCGATTACCGCCTTCAACCTGAGCTCCCTCGAAGTCGTTAGCCCGACGGCCTACTCGGTGTTCCGAGGCCTTGCCCTCTCCGGGTCGCTTTCGAGCATCTTGAGCGTCGACAATCAGGTTCTGAGGGTTCGGCAGGGTCCCACCCTCAACCCGCAAGAGGCGCCGGTACAGGTGGTGCTTACCGGGACGGCGCTCAGCGCGAGTCCGGGAACCCTTAAGCTGCATCTTCAAGCGTTCGCCAACACTCCAGGGCTCACTGAGTCGATCGAGCTCTGGAACTACGCGACGAGCCAATGGGTGAAGCTCGGCTCCGCGGCAGCGGCACAGTCCGAGACGACCCTCGAGGCCTCCGCTCCGACCCCATCCCAGTTCGTTCAGACCGGGACCCTGCAGATTCAAGCCCGGCTCTCATGGAAGCAAACCGGCCCCACCCTGAGCTTTCCCTGGAATGTCTCGATAGACCAAGCAGTTTGGCTCGAAGGGTAGGCCCGACGCCGGACTTCCGGCCCGTCTGCGGGCATTCTCGCCGACTCCCGAGCGTGGAATGAGGTGGCAAGAACCATTGCCAAGGGGAAGAAACCCATGGAACTTCAAGAGTGCATGAACGCTTGCGAGACGTGCGCCACGGCCTGCCGGGAGTGTTCGAACGAGAGCCGGGTGAAGGGTGGCATGGATGAGTGCGTGCGCGCGTGCGAACTCTGCAACGCCGAGTCCGAGCGTTGCGCCGCGTACCTGGCCGATGGATCCTTCACGATGTGCGAGCGCTGCGCGGATGCGTGCGACGGTTGCGCGAACATATGCGACAAGTTCGACGATCCTCATTGCCGCGAATGTGGGAAAGCCTGCCGGAGTTGCGCTTCCGCATGCCGCGCGATGCGGGCGGACGGCCAACGGATCATTGCCGGCCGGTTCCTTCTTTGACTGGGTCGTGGGGACGCAGATTAGGTAATCCAGGATAGGCTTGATGCCTATGCCGACTGGTTCGCCGCCCGCAGAGGCAGCGTTGCCCGCCCTGGACCCGAAGACCTATTGTTTCGTTCATCGGCCCTTCGGCTCGCACGACCTCCCGAGACTTGAGCCACTCATGCGGTTCGAAGAAGCGGAGGGCACAACCCTGATCGTCGAAGCCGAAGCAGCCGCGGCCGCCCACCTCGAAGGCAGCTTTCCCTGCCGGCGGATTACGATAGGCGCGGTCACGTCGCTGAGCTCGGTCGGGTTGATGGCGGCGGTCTCGACCCGGATGGCGGAGGCGGGGATCCCGGTCAATCCGGTCGCCGGCTTCTACCACGATCATCTCTTCGTGCCCGTCGGCAGGGCCGAAGAGGCGCTGGCATTGTTGCTGAGCCCCGAGTAGGCGCTACGGGCCCGTCACCGTTCCCATCTGCACGACCTCGAAGTTCGAGCCGGTGATGCCCTTGAGCGCATTCAAGTCGCCGTCGTTCCAGCGGGCATCCGGCGCGCCGGAGATGTACCAGTTGCTGCCGTTGTCGGCCACGATCATGCCGTACTTCTTGAGGCACTTGAGGATCACCTGATTTTGGGGCGAGAAGCCGCTGATGTCGAAGCTCGCCTTCAGGCGAACGCGCATCCCCATCGGGGGCAGGTTCGGATCGGTGTTGCTGCTGGCGTAGTGGCGGGCGGGCGAGACGTACGCCTCTCGCGTGTGGGCCACGGTGAAGCGCAGCGCGTGGTTGATCTGGCCCAAATTGTAAACCTCGTCGTAGCGAACGAGCCCGGGGAAAATCGGAAGACCCGCCGCGTCCGCGCTGGTCCATCCGGCCGGACGAAGTGCGTCGCTGGTCAGGTCGAATTTGGCGCCGGAGCCACAGTTCCAGCTTGCCCCGTTGTTCTGGGGGTAGCTCGACCAGGTTT
>DATGIR010000179.1:0-4267 GCA_035295605.1 Fimbriimonadaceae bacterium
ACCCGAAGGATCCGAAAACGGTGTTCGTCGCCGCCCTCGGCCATCAGTACGGCCCGAACGAGCAGCGCGGCGTATTCAAGTCGACCGATGGGGGCGCGACTTGGAAAAAGGTTCTCTATAAGGGTCCGGACATCGGCGCGATCGACCTCGCGATGGATCCGAACGACCCTGACGTGCTCTTCGCCGCCATGTGGCACACCCGCCGGCCGCCGTGGAGCGTGTACCCGCCCAGCCACGGACCCGGCAGCGGGCTGTTCAAGTCCACCGACGGCGGCGCGACCTGGTCCGAGGTGGCGGGCGGCCTTCCCGCCGATCCCGGACGTATCGGCATCGCCGTTTCTCCCGCCGACGACAAGCGCGTCTATGCTGTGGTCGACACCCCGAATCCCAAGACCGGAGGCATCTACCGCTCGGACGACGGTGGTTCGACCTGGCAGCGAACCGACGGTGAACCACGCGTCTGGGGCCGCGGCTGGTACTTCGCCGGCATCACCGCCGATCCCAAGAATCCCGACGAGGTGTACGTCATGAACACCTCCGCCTACCGCTCCACCGATGGCGGCAAGACCTTTGTGCCGTTCAAGGGCGCGCCCGGCGGCGACGATAACCACACCCTATGGATCGCTCCCGACGACCCCGACCGGATGATTCTCGGAAGCGATCAAGGTGTCGTCATCAGCGTGGATGGCGGGAAGACCTGGAGCTCTTGGTACAACCAGCCGACCGGCCAGTTCTATCACGTGATCACCGACAACCGGTTCCCGTACTGGGTCTATGGCGCCCAGCAGGACTCGGGAGCGATGGCGGTTCCGAGCCGTTCGATCCACTCCGGGATCAGCGCGCTCGACGAGCGCCCGATCGAAGCCGGCGGCGAGAGCGGCACCATCGCCCCCGACCCCTTGCACCCCGGTCTCCTCTACTCCAGCACCGGCTCCCGCGAGCAGTTCGCAACCGGCTGGGTGCAGAGCATCGACCCAACCCTTGCGTACGGTGACACGCGATGGCGAAGCGAATGGACGCAGCCGATCGTGGTATCGCCCGCCGATCCCCACGTCTTCTACACCAGTCACCAGAACGTATTTCGCACCGCCGATGGCGGTGCGTCCTGGAAGGTGATCAGCCCCGATCTGACCCGCAAGAAGAACACGAACCCGCCGAACCTCGACGCAGCCGGCCTTGCGGACACCGAGGGACTGGCGCGCCCCGGCGTGGTCTTTTGGCTTGGCCCCTCACCGGTCAAGCCCGGCATGCTGTGGGCGGGAACGGATGATGGGCTGCTCTGGCTCACCGAGGACGACGGCGCCCATTGGCGGGATGTCACCCCGGCCGGCTTCGGCTCTTGGAGCAAGATCGGCATCGTCGACGCCGGCCACTTCGACATCGACACCGCCTACATCGCCGTCGACAAGCACCGGCTCGACGACAACCACCCCTACATCTATCGAACCCACGACCGCGGAAAGCACTGGCGACTGATCACGAACGGGCTTCCGAGCGGCCAGTTCGTGAATGTGGTCCGCGAAGACCCCAAGCGAAAGGGGTTGCTTTACGCCGGCACCGACTGGGGCGTGTTCGTCTCGTTCGACGACGGCGCCCATTGGCAGTCGATCCAGCTCAACCTTCCGGCCGCTTCGGTCCGGGACATCGTGTTCGGCGGGAACGATGTGGTTGTCGGTACTCACGGTCGGGCCATTTGGGTGCTCGACAACGTGGGCAGGCTGCGTCAGCTTCCGGCTTCCCCCTCGTCCGCGCACCTCTTCAAGCCGGATACGGCCATCCTCTTCCAGAAGGCAAACTCATGGGGGTTCGGGTTGAGCGACGAGGGCACGCCGCTCCCACCTGAGGAGCCGCAAGGAGAGAATCCTGCCTCGGGCGCGTACTTCGACTACTTCCTCCCTGCCGGCGGGCCAACCGAGATCACGATCAAGGACTCCTCCGGCCGAGTCGTCCGGCAGCTCTCCTCGTCGGATCGGCCCAGCCCGGTGAACCTCAGCCAGCTCGACATTCCCGCGTATTGGGTGAAGACCGACCCGATCCTGTCCGGGGACGCCGGCGGACACCGGTACGTCTGGGATCTTCGAAATGGCGCCGCACGGGGCAGACGTCGCCGGGGCGGAGGCAGCCTGCTCGTACCGCCCGGGCACTACACGGTAACCCTTGTCTCGGGAGGCAAGGCGTCGACCCAGCCGCTTACGGTGGTGCGCGATCCGCGGATTGCCGCTACCGACACCGATCTCGTTGCTCAATTCGAGTTCGGACTCGGTGTGGTGGCCGAAACCGAGGCGGTTCGCGCCGCGCAACGGAAGGCGGCGGCCGCCCTCGCGAAACGGACCAGTTGGTCCGCGGAGAAGCGCGCGAAGGCCAACCGGCTCATCGCCGGCGACCCACATAGCCTGGACGCAATCGCGGCTCGTATGGATGCCGTCTTCGGCGCCGCCGAGAGTGCGCCCTCCGCCCCCGGCAAGCAGGTGGTCGAGACCTATCACGCGCTGAAGGCACTCGCCGAATCCGACATGAAGAAGCTGCGGCAACTGCTAAATCCGTAGGCGCCGGTAACGCCCGGCGCGGTCCACGGCGTGCCGTGGAACCTACCCAAGCCCATCCGACGTCATATCTCTCACCCGACCATGAGCTGGATCCTGGAGACCCATACGGCTTCCGTGGCGACCGCGACTGCGACCGCCACTACCACGACGTGCACCACCCACATGGCCGGAAGCCCGATCACGTAACCGAACAAGAACACCGATCACGAACGCCCCGGCCGCGAACCGCCGGGGCTTTTTTGTTGCCGGCCGCGGCCCGACCCGAGGACCCCAAATGAATGAAGAACAAGCTGAAGAGAAGGAGCTGCGGCCGCCTCCCGTGCCGGCGGAGCGACCAGCCGAGCCGCCGAAGCGAAGTATTCGCTTCGAGATGTGCGGCAGCGAACTAAATCTTGCCTGGCAATGGGAAGAGGCTCCCGCCGCGCCGCGTCCGAAACCTGTGGACCTGAAAACCTGAAAAATTTCCTACACGTGCCACGGCTTTGCAAGCCGTGTCCGGAATCAGGCCGGACGCGCGATTGCCGGGCTTTCGAGCGGTCCGAGGAACGAGCAGACACGGTCTCGCCCGCCGGCCTTCGCCTGATAAAGCGCGTGGTCCGCCATCTCCACGATGTCCTGTGGCTCGCGCGAGTCCGGACCGATCGCGGAAACTCCGAGACTGCAGGTGATCCTCGCCGGTTTCAGATCACACTCCTTGATCGCGATTCGTAACCGCTCTGCGAGACCCAATGCGTCCTCGACGCTGGTGTCCGGGCAAACCACCACGAACTCCTCACCGCCGTACCGTGCCACGACATCCCCGCCGCGGCATGCGCCCCGGATGATCTTGGCGACCGCGCAAAGTGCTTCGTCCCCTGCAACGTGTCCATGGTCGTCGTTGTACTTTTTGAAGTGGTCGACGTCCAGCATGATCAAAGCGAGAGGCTTGCTGAACCGGCGGGCAAGCTCGAAGGCGTCTCCCAGCCGGATCTCGAGCATTCGCCGATTGAACACTTCCGTAAGGGGGTCGACCGAAACCATGTGCTGGAGCTGCCGGTTCGCGGTGTCCAGTTCGAGGGTCTTGAACTCCAGGAGCCGCGCGTACTCGTTGGCAAGCTCTTCGTGCGACTTTCGCTCAGTGATGTCGATGACTTGGCCCAGGAAGTAGAGAGGGGAGCCGTCCGCCTCCCGGAGTAGGGTCACACTGAGCGTGCCCCAGACCACGGCGCCGTCCTTTCGAAAGTATCGCTTCTCCATCGTGTAGGACTTGATCGAGCCCTCGAGCACCTGGTTGAACTGAGTCACGTCCAGCTCGAGGTCCTCCGGATGGGTGATCGATTGGAAGTCCAGTTGGAGAAGCTCGTCGCAGGAATAGCCTAGAAACTCGGAAAGGGCTTCGTTCACGCGTAGGATGCGACCGTCGGTGGCGAGGAGCGCCATGCCGACGCCGGCCCGGTCGATGACCCGGTCCAGCATCTCCTTCGCCTGCCGAACTGCGTCCTCGCCCCCCTTTCGCTCGGTGATGTCTTGCCCTGTCCCGCGTGTGATTCGTGCCGTCCCGTCCGCGCGCCGCTCGAGCACCGTCTGGCGGAAGAGGACCCAGCGCCACTCCCCATCCTTGTTCTTGAGACGCTGCTCGAACTCGCGTACGTCGTCGGTGTTGGAGTGCTCGATGTCGGCGAAATGCTTGAGCGCGACCGGCCAGTCGTCAGGGTGGGTTAGCTTGCGCATGAGGGCGAGCC